>CAIQCE010000217.1 GCA_903870185.1 uncultured Gammaproteobacteria bacterium | reverse complement strand
TTTTAGGTGCCCCGCTCGGGACAAGGATTATTTGGATTTTTATAAGGAATTTTTTGGAAAAGTGCTTAAGTCAGGAAGAAGCGGTGGGCTTTAAACCCAAAACATCTATCCAAGAAGGGATCAATCGTTTCGTCGACTGGTATCGGAACTACTATCAGATGTAGTTACACATCCTTAATTTTATGTTTCTCAATTAAAAACTGGGGCAGAGATAAGTTACTAACTTATCTCTGCCCCAGAATTTTCAACAACCCTTTTTAAGCAGTAGGATACAATTGACAACTCGTATTATCATCATTTCGAATTACTTTTGCATTTGGCGCCTCTGCAGCCGAAGCTAGGCCATCCACTTGCTCCCGTGACCGTAGATGACCCACACCAGAACTAGATCCTGCAGCTGCAGAAGCTGCTGCTGCCCCTCCAGCTCCTGCAGCAGGAGCGGCCATGAATCTATGAGAAGCAGCGTAAGGCGCAACTGCGGAAGAAGAAGCAGCCGTCGCAGCAGATGCAGCAGCCATCGCGGCAGAAGGCGCAGGAGCAGCTGGATACACTTCGCTTATATTAACGGGAAGACGAGCAGTATGCGAACCAGTATAATTAACATGCTCTTCTCCGCTCAGAGCACAATAAGCATCATAAGCATAACTAGCGACAGACGGCGTCGCTGCTCCTGCTCCTACTGGTCGCGATACAGGATAATCTACAACTAAGTCTCTTAATACACTTGACACTGGCGCCTCTCGATCAAGCCAGTATGGACTTGTATTTATAAAAATTGCGAGCTCTACTGGTAATCTTGCTCCGTTTACAACATAACGATAGAATGCAGTGTAGTGAACCAATTCATCAGGATTCGCCCCCATTTTACGACGACTATGCCCCAAACTTGCATAAGTACCATTACTCAACTCTGAAGGACGATGTTTTAACGAATCATGAGTCTGTGCCATTGGGTAGGGACGGAGCTTCATAACAAGTTCAGATGGAGCCACATCCCCTCTAAAGTTAACTCTGCTTAAATCTAATCCACAGGCTTCAGCTTCACCTAACATCCATAATAAAACCAAATCTGATATACCGGTTCGGTTATCTGATTCTCGTCTTTGAGGGATGATTGAAGTATCATACTGTGCTTCTCCATAGCCGCCCCCAACATCTCCATGTGAACCTGGAAACCAGACCTGTTCTGAATCAGGATGTCCATTAGGTTCCCAGAATGTTAAGGTAAAGTTATCACGTTGCTCGTCAATGCCTAAAGCATGCCTAGCAGTCCCAACATAACTAGAAAGTTTTAAATCGTGAAATGCATTCCTACCCATAGGATCTATAGTCCCACCTGATAATTGAATACCTAAAGCCACTACTGTATCAAACACCCCTAAAAAACGTACAAGTTGGCGTGGGGGAACGGTAGGCCCGACTTCCGCATCAAGATCGGCCGCGTGAGGATAAGACCAAGCCCTGCGAAAATCAACCGCACTCTTAGAATCGACTCCATTATCTTTTTTATATTCTTCCATTGCTTCCAACAACTTTGCCTTAAAAGCCGGGTAGTTATCCCATTCCCACGCAGAACCACCATCTGTTTTTTTAACAGAATGACCAAATTTATGACGATCAATGATACCTACATTTCTAATCAACCCAACAAGGCTTCTTGCAGCTAATGCACCACGACTGAATCCAAAAGGAAAAATATCATCTCCTGGATTGTATTCTTTAACTATAAATTCGTAAGCATGTAAAATTTTATCAACTACATTACTACCTGTAGCAGCTTCTTCAGTCTTTCTTAGCGTTTCACGCACTCCAAATATTCCGTTAGCCGTATATGCATAAGCTCCACTCAAAGCCTCAAGGGCAGTAGTAGCTGCAGAACCTAAGGCCCCTAGAATCCCTGAAGCTCCAGCTTCTCCGGCAGGGCTAGGAGCAAAAGCAGCTGCTGCCGCAGCAGCAGATGCTCCTGCAGTTCCTGATGAAGCTCCGTGGATATCTAAGGCTTGGGAGTAGGAATGCGAGTAATTCTCAGTCCCCACACCACGCTCATAAAAGATGACTTGTCTCCGCTTGGTTGAATCTAAAGGAAGTGAAGATGGAGAGAGTGTAATTAGCGGATCTTTATTTCTTCCTAACAGCTCGTTATCGTAAAGAACTATTTTAGCCTCGGGATCGCTACCTGCGAAGAGAGTTAATATTTTAGCTATACTAGTAGGCCCCTTATCCATTTCAGAATTCGTTGTTCCATCGCAAAGCACTATCAAATTTTTTCGCATGATACTGACTCCTAAGTTACTCACAGAACACTAAAGATAGCCTATTAGAAAAAACAAACAAGATCGTGAAACTACTATAATTTGTGTTAGAAAAAATCAAATCATTTGAATTTTATTAATATTTTACCGCTAAAATACCCTTATAATTTAACAAACATCGGCTGCTTGTATTCAATATATCCATAAGCCAGTACGAGCTCGACGAGTGCAAGCGCCATCGCCCATGGCGCTTTAGCAGGATCATGATACATCCAAAGTCCTAATACTAATAACCCACTGTTACAGATTATAATCAGTTTCAAAATTTTTCGGTGAGACCAACCACAATCTTGAAGCCTTTGATAAGCATGAGATCGATGAGCTTGATAAAAAGGCTCTCGAGCGACAATTCGGCGAACTAATGTCAATGTGGCATCAAATAAAAACCAGCCATAGCAAACCAAGAGATTGAAAATTGAAACAGAGTGAGTTTTTTCAAGCATCAGTGCAAATAAGATAATTAAAAACCCAAGGGCTGTGCTACCCGCATCCCCCATAAAAATTTTCGCCTTAGGCCAATTCCACACAAGAAAACCCAAGACCGAAGCAGCCAAACCCCAAGCCCCTATACTTAAACCTGAATCCCCTTGATCTAAAGCCCAGTATCCTAGAGGCAGCAAAGTAAATAAGGCCTCGACCCCAGAAATCCCATCAATTCCATCCATAAAATTAAAAAGATTAGTGGACCACACTAGCAGTAATACTGCAAAACTCGAAAGCAGGATGGGATAGAGATGAATTTTCCATACGCCCAAGAAAACATCCCCCACTCCATGCAACAATACGACAGCTAAAACAGCCACCAGGATTTGTGTCATAAAGCGCCAACGTGCATTCAAAGAATAATGATCGTCTAAGTAACCAATCACCACCAAAGGCAATGCCAAATTAAACAACCAAAATTGTGACTGAGTAATCTCACCGAAGCAGTAAATCAATAGTACAAACAGCAACCATAAGACCATAAACACCATCCCCCCTCCTCGAGGAGTTGGGACTTGATGAGAGGAACGCTGATTAGGCACATCGATTGGCTGCCAATGCGAAGCAAACTTAAGAAAAATACGGATCAAGGCTGCACTTAATAATACTAACGTCAAAAAAATTAATAAGAACTTCATGCTTCAGACACCATTTTCTCCAATCCACCCTGCATCGTAAAAGGTGGCTCCCAACCTAATTCAGCCTTAATTTTAGAATGATCCACGACTAATGAACTTAATAATCGCTGAGCTGCCATTTGTCGACCTAAAAGCCTCGCAAGCGTTTCTATCCATTTGACGGGAACAGGATAAACCAGAGCAGGACGCCTGTAGGCATGAGCAATTTTTCGAATTAATTCAGCAGTAGAAACCACATTAGGATCACTGACTAAATAAGTATTTCCAATCGCTTTTTCATGCTTCATTGATAAAATTAATGCAGAAACCAAATTACCCACATAAATCAAGCTACGCTGGTTTTGAATACTTCCAAATGGAAAAGGCACTCGCTTATTAACCAAGGAAACTAACTTTGCAAAATTAGCTTTAACACCAGGACCATAAACTAGAGGGGTACGAATAATAACAAATTTCAACTTAGAATGAGTCGCCATTTTTTGCAAAACTTGCTCGGCTTCTAACTTGGAAACTCCATATGGATCTATAGGGTTAGGTTGATCTTGCTCAGTAAAACTTGAAGTGGTTGTAAACTCGCCATTAACCTTAATACTACTCAAAAACACAAATCGATGAACACCTGCTTCAGCCGCAGCCTCCGCCAACCCTCGAGTGGCTTCCACATTCACTCGGCGATATTCTGCTGCAGGATCTAAACTTGAATCCTGCATCTGATGAACCCGTGCTGCTAAGTGAATTACCGCGTCAACACCTACTAAAATCGGCTTCCAATCGACTTGATCGATTTCGCCGATAGGAATAGGTTCAAAATGAGGATTTAAATTATCAATTTTCTGTATCGATCGAAGGGGAGCTTTTACTGTGTAACCCGCCTCTAATAAAGTCCTACACAAGGCTCTCCCTACAAATCCATTAGCTCCAGTCACTAAAACGGTTTTCATGAGTATTCCTTACCCTATCCTTGAAAGACTATAGATTACCTTTCTCTCTTAAAAAAATCTAATAAAATACGGTCCGATCTGTCGCAAGGCTTTCTGAGCTAGTGTATGATTGGCAACTTATGAAGAAAACGAATTCAACAGAGCTCAGCTCACTCAATGCAATCAGCCCATTGGATGGCCGCTACGGCCCCCTACTCGATCAACTTCGCCCCTTAGTCAGTGAAGAAGGCTTGATTCATTACAGGATGCAAATTGAGATTCGCTGGTTAATGAAAATGGCCCAAGACTCGGCCTTCCCTGAAGTCCCAACCCTCTCTACTGAAGCCCAAAATTATCTTGAGAAATTACTTGAAGAATTTGATTCAACTATCGCATTTTCAGTCAAATCTATTGAGAAAACAACCAACCACGATCTCAAAGCAGTTGAGTATCAGTTGCAGCAATCTCTGGAAAAAAATGCAGAATTAAAACCGCTTATTCCCTTTATTCACTTTGCCTGTACATCAGAAGATATCAATAACCTATCTTATGGTCTTATGCTGAAAGAGGCTAGAACAGAATGCCTCCTACCCTGTATGTTTCAGTTGATCAGTCGGCTTCATCAAATGACCCAGGATTATGCTGAGATACCGATGTTGGCACGCACCCACGGACAACCGGCTACTCCCACTACCTTAGGTAAAGAACTTGCTAATGTGGTGGCCCGACTTCAACGGTGCTATGAATCCTTTAAAGCAGTCCCTATCATGGGGAAATTTAATGGAGCCGTAGGTAACTTTAATGCCCACCAAATAGCCTATCCCGAAGTCGACTGGTTGCGTGTCAGCGAGGATTTTGTAAGTTCGCTCGGCCTCTCCTGGAATGCCTATACGACCCAAATTGAACCTCATGATGAATTGGCCGCCTATCTTCAGCATTTGATTCGATTTAATTCCATACTAGTTGATCTTAGCCGAGACCTTTGGGCTTATATCAGTTTAGGATATTTTAAACAAAAAACGGTCGATCATGAGATTGGCTCTTCAACGATGCCTCATAAAGTCAATCCAATTGATTTTGAAAATGCAGAAGGTAACTTAGGCTTAGCCAATGCTTTAAGCGAACACTTGGCTAGCAAACTGCCTATCTCCCGGTGGCAACGTGATTTAAGTGATTCCACCGTTTTACGGAACCTAGGCTCTACCCTCGGTTACAGCCTCTTAGCTTATCAAAATATTCAAAAAGGCCTCAATAAACTAGAGGCTGATAAAGCACGTATCGAATCTGATTTAAATTCACATTGGGAAGTATTAGCAGAAGCCATTCAAACAGTAATGCGTCGTTATGGCCAAGAAAATGCCTATGAAGCTCTTAAAGAGCTTACTCGTGGGAAAACTATCACCCCTGATATTCTAAAGGAGTTTATTAACTCTCTTAATCTACCCTCTGATGTAAAACAACATTTATCACAACTAACACCCTTGACTTATATCGGCTATGCAGCAAAGCTAGCCCGATCATTAACAATCAAACCTTAAAATATCGACTATAATTTCAAAACCCCCATCAATCCTAATGAGAAACCTATGTTAAATTTTAGAATTAAAAAAGAAGGCAATGAAAAAACCCTAGAAACCTCAATTTATGGAAAGGCTCTACTGACCCTTTCCCCTTTGAATAAGGGAACTGCTTTCACCCAAGAAGAACGCCGAGTTTTTAATCTGATGGGTAAACTACCTGCTACGATTGAAACACTGGATGAACAGATTAAACGGGTTTACCTTCAATACAGCGCCTGCAAAGATCAACTAGCCAAAAATACTTATCTCAATGATATTCTTCATCACAATCAAGTCTTGTTTTATCGATTAGTTGAAGCTCATCTAGAAGAAATGTTACCTACCATTTACACCCCTATCGTTGGAAATGCTGTTCAAGCCTTCAGTAAAAAATATATGAACCCCCGTGGCCTTTACATTAGCTTCCAAGACCAAGACCATATTGAAGAAATACTCGATAACCGAACTAACCCCGACGTGGATATCATCGTCGCCAGCGATGGAGAAGGTGTGCTTGGAATCGGTGACCAGGGCATTGGAGCGATGGCAATTCCCGTCGCCAAGCTCATGGTATACACCGCCTTTGGTAAAGTGAACCCAATGAATACCCTACCCATATTACTTGATGCCGGCACCAATAATACCGAGCTATTAAATGACCCCCTTTATTTAGGCTGGAGACATCCGAGAATCAGCGGGCACGATTATGAAGTTTTCATTGAAAAATTTGTTAAAGCGGTGAAAAAGAAAATCCCACAAGTCTTTTTACACTGGGAAGATTTCGGTCGACATAATGCTTATAGAAACTTGATTCAATATCGTGAACAACTCTGTACTTTTAATGATGATATTCAAGGCACCGGGGTCGTTGCATTGGCTGCTCTATTAGCAGCTGTTCGAAAAACAGAATCCCCTCTCAACACACAACGAATTATTGTTTATGGAGCGGGTTCCGCTGGAATGGGAGTCACCGATAATATTTATAAAGCGATGCTACGAACAGGACTCACCGAAGCAGAAGCGCGAGCGCGATTTTGGTTGATTGATAGAAATGGATTACTCACCACGCTTTCAACGGATGTCACCGATGCTCAAAGACCGTATTTGCGAAGTGAAGCTGAGCTCGCGAGCTGGAACGTCAGTAATCCTCAACAAATTTCATTATTAGAAGCAGTGAAAAATGTGAAACCCACTGTTTTAATCGGAACCTCCGCTTCATCAGGCGCTTTCACTCAAGCTGTAATTGAATCGATGGCAGCTGAAGTTAAACAACCCATCGTATTCCCTTTATCCAATCCGAATGAAAAATGTGAGGCTCACCCAGCTGATTTAATTCGTTGGACTGAAGGTCGCGCGATTTGTGCGACAGGTAGTCCATTTGACCCTGTTGAATACCAAGGGGAAACTTTTTCTATCAGCCAATGTAATAATTACCTCACCTTTCCCGGAATCGGCTTGGGTTTGATCGCGATTAAAGCGACACGATTGACCGATAATATGCTCTGGGCAGCGAGCCACGCTTTAAGCGAATATGCCGCAGCCGATCCTTCTCGACTATTACCGAGCATTCTTCAAGCCCCTGAAGCCTCTCGATTGATCGCTATCGCGATTGCCAAAGAAGCCATTCAAGAAGGTTTTGCTGGAATAGAAATCAAAAGCAGTGTTGAAGATTTAATCGATCAAAATCGCTGGGAACCCGAGTACCTTCGCTATGTTCGAATCGAAGGGCCGATCGAGGTCCGGGGTTAATTATTTGTAGGTTACTGCGAAGCGAAGCGCGGCCTAACAAATCAACCTATTCCTTTAGTGACGAAAAGGATCTCGACCCCATCTTCCTGCTTCCAAATCAGATATCTTTCTGCGCTTTGCGCTGTACCTTTCCATTTCTGTTATGAGTACAAGGTTTGGGCCTTCTTCAGGCCCATAAGATAAGCGAAGGGCTGTTTCAAGCGCAGATGCTGTTACATTAAGCACAAATGCCTTATACAAGATATAGATGGCCGGAATTAATGGCAAAAGTGTACCGAGCCTAAGCGAGGGAAAATAAGATGAATCCTTAGAAATAGAATTAGAGATTTTATATAATAGGTAAGCAA
>CAIQCE010000216.1 GCA_903870185.1 uncultured Gammaproteobacteria bacterium | reverse complement strand
TTTAAAAAATATTAAATATTTGCTAGTAGGAAAATATATTGAAAACAATTTGATTCAGTTATTTCCTTATCTTAAGAAATATATTTATTCATGGGAGATATTTTGTGCACATCGAGCATCTACTGATAATTCTGCGCGAGGATTAAATGATTATTTTTCGAATGAAGCGTTCGATTCGCATAATGTCAATGGGATAAAATTAACAGGCGCCCCCAATAAAATTGTATTTGCTTGTGCGGGTGTGGCTTCTAGAGACAAAGGATCACATTATTTTTTCCAAATGGCCAAGTATCTTGTTACGAATTTCGATATGAAGAATGTTGAATTTCAATATATAGGTCATTTTGTGGATGAGGGTATGAATCAATTCATTAATGGAATTGTGTCAATTGCATCAAAAGATTTTCCTCTAAGTGAAATTGAATATAAACAATATTTTATGAATATTGACTTTCTTGTTCTTTTTTATCCAGTAGACTCTTATAAATTATCAGTCAGTGGAATATTGTTTGATGCCGTCAATTATGTAAAGCCAATAATTGCGATCAAAAATGATATGCTCAGTTATTATTTCAATAAATATGGTCCTTTTGGATGGCTTTGTAACGATTATGAAGATGTAGTAAATGTTGTGAAAAATATCTCTTCTAATATCGACAGTGTTGAATACCGTGGATTTCAAAATAATATTTTGAAAATGCGAAATGATTTTGAGTTGAGCATAGAGAGTCAATCCGATAAATTAAAAAAAATATTTCTACAAGACCAATGAATAATAATATGAAAATTATTATTGTCGGCGCTTCTGGCTATATTGGATCGTCTATTTTAGAATTCAAAAAGCACAGATTTGCAACTTATGGAACATCTTCAACGGCAAAGAGTGGCCTGCTTCGTCTTGATTTAAATGAGATTGCAAATTTTGACTTTAGCTTTATTCAGCCCAAAGATACCGTGTTGCTGGCCTCAGCAATTTCATCTCCCGATGTATGTGCTAGCGACCATGCTTATGCATACTCGGTGAACGTCTCTGGTACCTCTGAATTTATTGCTAAGGTGATGACTCGGGGCGGGAGGGTTATTTTTTTCTCTAGCGACACGGTTTATGGCGAAAGAGACGATGAATTCGACGAGCATGCTACCTGTAACCCGGTTGGTGAGTATGCTGAAATGAAGCGCGAGGTAGAAAAGAAATTCTTGGGCAATCCACTGTTCAAAGTTATCCGTCTTTCTTACGTTTTTTCGCGTGAAGATAAGTTCGTGAAGTATTTGTTAAGTTGCGCTAAAAGGAATGAAGAAGCTGAAATCTTCCATCCATTCTATCGGGCAATCATCCATCGGGATGATGTGGTGGAGGGGGCAATTTCCTTGGTGAAACGTTGGGATGAATTTTCACAAATAAAAGTTTTTAATTTTGGTGGGCCAGAGGTGTTGGCTCGAACAGAGTTTGTCAAAATATTGCAGGATATTGCATTATCAAATTTGCGTTTTCATTTGACTGAACCCAATGCGGATTATTTTAGAAACCGGCCGAAAGTGATTCGGATGGCTTCGCCAATTTTGGTTGCGCTTCTCGGGCGGTCTGCACATACGCTGCATGAGGCAGCCAATATTGAATTTTATTTGAAAGAAGATAAACAGGATGACTGAACGAATTTTAATTACTGGTATTACTGGACAAGTCGGCTCTCTGTTGGCAGATTATGTTTTGGAAAATACGTTGTATGATGTAGTTGGAATGATGCGCTGGCAGGAGCCGATGGATAACTTGTATCACCTGACTGAAAGGATAAATAAGAAAGAGAGAATTAGTCTGTTTTATGCGGATTTGAATGACTATGCGTCTATATCGAGAATGCTTAGAGATGTTAGACCCGAGTTTATATCTCATCTGGCTGCACAGTCTTACCCAAAGACCTCGTTCAATATTCCCATTGAAACACTTCAAACTAATATTATTGGCACGGCCAACCTGCTTGAGAATATAAGACAAATTAAGGAGGTCGATGGGTATGATCCTGTTGTGCATATATGCTCATCAAGTGAGGTTTATGGTAAGGCGAAACCTGGCGTTCCTCTGGCAGAGGATACAGCGTTCCATGGAGCTAGTCCTTACAGTATTAGTAAAATTGGAACAGATTATTTAGGGTGTTTTTACGGTGAAGCTTACGGACTCAGGACATTTGTTACAAGAATGGGTACCCACACTGGCCCTAGAAGAAGTGATGTATTTTTTGAAAGCACAGTAGCCAAGCAAATTGCTCTGATTGAAGCAAATTTGCAGGAGCCGGTTATAAAGGTTGGTAATTTGTCTAGTACGAGGACATTCCAAGATGCAAGAGATGCCGTCAGGGCATATTACCTACTTTTACTGGAAAGTGAGAAGGGTAATATTAAGTGTGGTGATTGTTTTAACATAGCTGGAGAGGAGGCATTTAAGCTTCCCGAGGTCATTGAAATGATGTTGAGCATGAGCTCTCGCAAGGATATCAGGGTGGTTACTGATGATGATAGACTTCGTCCTATTGATGCAGACTATCAAATGTTTGACAACACAAAGATTAGATCAGCAATCGATTGGAAACCTCAAATATCTGTTAGGGAAATGTTTAATGATTTACTGAATCACTGGAGAGATGAAATCTTAAAAGGAAAAATCCCATTGAATAGGTAATAAATATAGAGTTTCTCTTGTGTTTAATTAAATTCAAATTCCAAAAGGTAATCTATGCTAATAAGAGCTCGAGCTCCGCTGCGCCTTGGGCTGGCTGGTGGCGGGACCGACGTCTCGCCATATTGTGAAATTCATGGAGGTTATGTTCTTAATGCAGCGTTGGATCTTTATGCCTATGCGGTGATAAAGACACTAGATGAGTCTATAGTTCGGTTCTTAGCTACGGATCAGCAAACTGAGATAGTAAAAGCCATTTCCGAGTCGCTGGAGTTAAATGGCAAACTCGATTTGCACAAGGCGGTCTACAACCATATGATTCATTATTACAACGACGGGAAGCCAATTCCACTTGAGTTAGTTACCTTTTGTGAAGCACCTGCGGGATCGGGTCTTGGTTCATCGTCCACGTTGGTGGTAGTTATGATTCGTGCCTTTGCTGAGTTGCTGAACCTGCCTCTCGACGATTACACTATTGCGCATTTGGCTTATAAGATTGAGCGTGTGGATTGTGGCTTGCAAGGTGGCCGTCAAGATCAGTATTCAGCTACATTTGGGGGGGTTAATTTCATGGAGTTTTATCCGAATGAACGTGCGGTAATCAATCCGCTACGAATTAAAAACTGGATAATTTGCGAATTGGAGGCTTCCTTAGTGTTGTTCTACACCGGAGTATCACGAGAGTCGGCTAATATCATTGCCGATCAAAGCAATAATGTGAAAGCGGGATCATTTGAGGCTATTGAAGCGATGCACGGTATAAAACGCGAGGCACTGGTGATGAAGGAGTGTCTCCTCAAAGGCGACTTCGGGGGCATTGTGGCTTCTATGAGGCAGGGCTGGGAAAATAAAAAATGCACTGCCAAAACGGTTTCAAATTCGCATATTGATGAAATATACGATGGGGCTATTGCTGCGGGTGCGTTAGCTGGAAAAGTGTCTGGGGCTGGAGGTGGTGGGTTTATGATGTTCTTCGTACCAACAGAGCGGCGCATGGATGTGGTGCGCACCTTGAATCGCTTTGAAGGGCAAGTGAGCAACTGTCACTTTACTAAACACGGGACACAAGCGTGGAAGATTTCATGATTAATTATATTTCAAATCAAATTACCGAGACTCAACGTGTGATGTCATCCATGTTGGTTGATGAGAACTTACTTTCTGCACTTGAAAATTCGGCTAAAGTTTGTGTTGAATGTTTGCAACATGGCGGCAAGATATTGCTTGCCGGCAACGGCGGTAGCGCCGCAGATTCACAGCATATTGCCGGAGAGTTAGTAAGCCGTTTTGCTTTTGATCGCCCCGGTTTGGCAGCAATTGCATTGACAACAGATAGCTCAATTCTTACATCTATTGGCAATGATTACGGGTTTGAAAAGCTGTTTTCCCGGCAAGTGCAGGCACTTGGCAATAAGGGAGATGTGTTTATTGGTTACTCCACTTCAGGCAAGTCTCCCAATATTTTGCATGCACTTAAGGAGTCTCGCACACGTGGCTTGCTGTGTATTGGGTTGACAGGTAATAGGGGAGGTGTAATGCAGGAATTGTGTGACTACCTTCTTGAGGTGCCCTCAAGTGATACACCTAAAATTCAGGAGGGACACTTGGTGCTCGGGCATATTTTGTGTGGTTTGATTGAGCAATCACTATTTAAGAAGCATAACTAATGGAGGCGATTGTTCTAGCTGGTGGGTTTGGCACTCGATTAAAGCAAGTGGTACCTGATTTACCTAAGGCGATGGCACCTATTGTTGGCCGTCCTTTTTTGGAAATATTGCTTTCAACGCTGGCACGTAAGGGGTTTAAGCGTGTTGTACTTTCTCTCGGCTTTAAGGCAGAGAACATCATCAAGCATTTTGGTGAAAGTTATGCCGGGATGACTCTTTTGCATGAAGTTGAAACACATCCGTTGGGAACGGGTGGGGCGACTCGTGCGGCATTGGCGAGATGTTTATATGATCATGTCTTCGTTTTCAATGGAGATACTTATTTGAATCTAGAAGTCGATGATCTAGATTGTATGTGGCAGTCTAAACGTCATCCTGTGATCGTTGTTCGTGAGGTTTCAGATACTGCTCGTTTTGGCAGAGTCGAGATGTGTAATGGCCGAATCCAGGCTTTCCTAGAAAAAGGGGTTGCAGGTCCGGGTTTGATCAGCGCTGGTTGCTATGTGCTGCCTAAAGCTGCCTTGGATAACTTTCCTTTTGGGAAGCCTTTTTCCATAGAGACAGAGTACTTCATGAAACAATTGCAAAACATCTGGTTCGACGGTTTTGTCACACATGGTCGCTTCATTGATATCGGTGTGCCAGATGATTATAAGATCGCTCAGACGTTACTTGCAGAGCTGTGACTTTGTTTGTAAATCGAGCTTTGTTTCTAGATCGCGATGGGGTTATCAACCACGATTCAGGTTACACGTCGTCTCAGGAAACATTCGTATTCATAGACGGAATTTTCGACCTTTGTAGAGTCGCTAGACAATTTGGTTATCTGTTGTTCGTTGTGACCAATCAATCAGGTATTGGTCGTGGGTATTATTCGGAACAAGATTTTTTTACACTTACAAAATGGATGTGTGAACGATTCAAAGCCGAGGCAGCTACTATAACAGACGTCTTCTATTGTCCCTTTCATCCAGAGCACGGTGTAGGGAGCTACAAGAAACACTCTTTTGATCGTAAACCTAATCCTGGTATGTTGCTGCAGGCATCAGAAAAGTATGCGCTAGACTTAAGCTCTTCAATTATGATTGGCGACAAAGACTCAGATATGCAGGCCGCAAAAAATGCAGGTGTCGGTAAGAGATACCTTTATTTCGCAGCTGGTGGTGAGATGGATAGATCGAACGCAGCAACCCACATCATCCATTCGCTGCATGAATGTATCTTATTGATGGGTCCTAATTCTTGAAGGAAAATATGCAATTTAGCAACCGAAGGATGTTTAGCATATGCGGGCTTTAATTTGCGGAGTGGGGGGTCAGGATGGCTCGTATTTAGCTCAGTTCTTGCTAAATAAAGGATGTGAAGTTTGGGGTACTTCTCGCGATGCACATGCTTCAATCTTTAGCAATTTACAATTGCTTGGAATAAAAGAGCAAGTTGTCTTAGTTTCTATGGCCTCTAATGACTTTAGAAGTGTGTTGACGACTCTGAAACACAGTAATCCAGATGAGATTTATTTCCTATCTGGTCAAACCTCTGTTGGCCTTTCATTTGAACAACCGGTTGAAACGCTTGAAAGTATAACTTCGGGTACGTTAAATATTCTGGAAGCGATTCGCTTTCTGGATAGGCCTATCAAGCTATATCATGCTAGTTCA
>CAIQCE010000215.1 GCA_903870185.1 uncultured Gammaproteobacteria bacterium | reverse complement strand
TCCTTTCAAAGCTTTTCAAAAAGAATATGTTGATTGGTGGGCACGCTTCGCTTTGCCCACCCTACATTTTAGACGGTCCCGATAAGCATTTTAATTGGCATTACTTGCTTTTCCCTTCAACCTCTACGATCGAGCCGGTTTGAAATAGGTATTCTCGAAGCTCTTTGTCCATGGTGGAATCTTGACGTCTGATCCATTCTAGGACCATGGCGGCATGTTCTTTTTCCTCGTCCCGGTTATGGGCCAGGATCCGCTTCAGCTCAGGATCTTTGCAGGCATCGACCCGTTGGTTGTACCAATCGACAGCTTCTAGCTCTTCCATGAGGGATTGGATGGCGCGGTGCATGTCTCGGGTTTGGTCGCTGAGCTCTTCTATGGGTTCGTGGTAGCCTTCGTGGGGCATGATATTCTCCTTTTTCGATATTCTATAGGTTAATGATTTTTAGTGATTTTTGCAAGCTCTGGTATATTTTTGTGCAGTTTTTTATCAGAATTGCATGAAATTTTTACAATTTGTTGTATACTGTAGAAGTTTGAAATTAGTGGTTGTCCGCTGTCCGGCGACCCTTGTCCTAAAAAATCAAGGAGTATGGAAATGGCAAGGATGTTTGTCGTAAGGCGCCCAAGTGCGCAACAATTAGAAGCTCAATTACAAAAGCAATTACAAGATTTTAGTGACCGATATTCAAATACAGGTAAGCAAAGATCAAAGATACTTTCGCCTGTGATATATCATCATACAACTCTGAAGTCGAATCAGAAAAGTCAAAATAGAGAAGCTTCTACGAGTGAATTAATCGCTCTATATGCCAGCGTCCTTTCACATGCCCCAGTCCCAACGATACAAGCAAAGGCTGAATCGGATAATTTAATTACCCCGGCTAAAGCTGGAAAGGATAAGGACGTTTTAATTGCTCTACCCAGAGCAGAGCAAGATAGTTTAATCAGCCAAGCTCAATGGGATGCTTTAAAAGCCGCCGGTTTTTTTGTTCAAACAGATAAGTTAATTATGAATGATGATAGATGCCCTAACCATGGAATAGCGATGGTTGATTTATTAGATGCTCTTTATGCTTATACCATTATCAATCCAGTCGCTGTAGCCAATCATGATTCACAGGAATGTGCGATTGGGCTTCGTACATATTTGACAGAGCAAGTTCAGATTCAGAGTGCTGCTGCATCCAATCAAGATATTTCCGCTATTCGTGCTTATCTTTGGAATGCTATTAAAGATCGAAATCACAAAGGCATGGTTTATGAGGCAGTGATGACTTTTTTGGTTAGGACCTCCGAAAATGCGATTCAGCCAGTTCCTTCGTTGGAGGGGATTAAGCCTTGTACGGTTTCTACTGTTTCTGGGCAGGTAGTTAAAACCATTAAGCCTAATTTCCCTAGAACCAAAGAGGCTGCTGATAATGATCCAGCCGGAGCTTTAAACTTTTGGATGTGGATTTTGAAATTCTTTAAGGCGGTATCACCTGTAGAACGTTCAAGACCTTCAGTCTTCTCAGTGAATCCACAAGTACGTGCAGAGCAGGTTCAATTGGATTCAGAAATTCGTGAAACTTCACCTCGAAATCGATCGCGAGCTCCTTCTCCTTCCTTTGGAGGAAGAGGGTCACCTTCTCTAGCTTAAGTCAGATAAGTTTAGGTGCAGGCATTATTTCCCCTGTTGGATTGCAGCAGGGGAGTTTTCTCTACTTAAAATGTAATGGATTCTTGTGATTTTGGAATTCACGATTATACTGTGCTTCGGTTTTGATAAGCACAGGATAAGATAATGATTAGATTACAGACCAATTTAGGATCCATCGTCATTCGACTGGACAAAGAGCATACGCCTGAAACAGCTGCCAATTTTGAGCGCTATGTAAAAGAAGGCTTTTACGATAATACGGTTTTTCATCGGGTTATCGATGGTTTTATGATTCAGGGAGGAGGTTTTGAGGCTGGGATGAGCCAGAAGAAATCGCATTCGACGATTGCTAATGAAGCTGATAAAGGTGGGTCCAATCTTCGAGGGACTATCGCTATGGCGCGTACCTCTGATCCTCATTCAGCGAGCTCTCAGTTTTTTATCAATGTAAAAGATAATGCCTTTTTGAATTTCAAAGCTAAAAATGAGATGGGTTGGGGTTATTGCGTATTTGGTGAGGTGGTTGAAGGAATGGATGTAGTCGATCAGATTAAGGCTGTGTCGACGACTAACAGGGCGGGGCATCAGGACGTGCCTCGGGATGATGTGGTCATTGAAAAGGCTACGATTGAAAATAAGGAATAATTAGGGATGAACAGATTCAGTATTTTGGCAGTAGTGTTATTGGGTTTAACAGGCTGTGCAACCGTCGGTCATTATCAAGAAACAGTCAGCAGTTGGCATGGAGCTCATGCGCAGGATTTATTTAGCAGTTGGGGTTATCCAGATGTGACTGAGAAAGCGGAGCACGGTAGCCGACTCTATGTCTATAACACGACGAATAACGCCTCTATTCCAACTCCTGACTTTCCAGGCCGTTCTTTTACTATGACTGAAGAGGGTAATGCCTTAGATCCTGAGGTTATCGAGCAGGAGAAAGCTAAAGCAGGGGTGATTTGTAGAACTTGGTTTGAGGTCAATCGTTCTAATCGAATTGTAAATGGTTGGTTTAAGGGGCCTTCTTGTGCCGTTAAGTCTAAATTTATGCATCTAATGGGGAATCCCAAGCTCTTAGATGATTGAGTTTGTCCCAGTAGTTTTTTAATTTTTGTAATCCTGCTTGAGTACTTCTCACTCGCCTAGTGGCACCTTATTATTTTTTGGGGACGGACTATCCTGTCCTCAGCGCTTCTTGCCATCCATGGCCGCGATGCCCCTCAAAATAATAAGGCGCCCCTCTCGAGTGAGTCATAGGGTTGATTTCCTGCATTCTATATATCATGTAGGTGAGTGCCAATCGACAGCATGCCCATCAAACCCCAAGCATAACAATTTGGCAAAGAAGGTGGGGTGGGGCGTGGGCTAGGAAAAATTAGCACTTCCAGATGTTCTACGATACAATGCCTGTCCCCGGCGGTCTGCAAATGACAGTGGATTGCCGTAACTTAACTATTGGAGAGATTAAATGTCATTATCAGCAATTGATAAAGCTAGTATAATCAAAGAGTTTCAATCAAAAGAAGGCGATACAGGTTCACCAGAAGTACAGGTGGCTGTACTCACCGCTTCTATCTTAAAACTGACCGAACATTGCAAAACACACAAACATGATTTCCATTCACGTAGAGGTTTATTACGAATGGTTCATCAACGAAAGAGCCTTTTGGCTTATTTAAAGCGAAAAGACCTAGGACGTTACCGTCCATTGATAGCTCGTTTAAGTTTGCGTGATTAATTATTAAATCTGAGGAATTCTGAGTGAAAATAGTAACTAAAACATTTAAATACGGTGATCATGAAATCACATTAGAAACAGGCCGAATTGCTCGTCAAGCGACGGGTGCTGTAATGATTAGCATGGGCGAAACGGTATTGTTAGTCACAGTCGTGGGCGTTAAAGAGGCGACCCCTGGTCGTGATTTTTTCCCATTGACCGTTAATTTCCAAGAGCGTGCTTATGCCAACGGTAATATCCCAGGCGGTTATTTCAAGCGTGAAGGTCGTCCTTCTGAAAAAGAAACTTTAGTTTCACGTTTAATCGATCGGCCTTTAAGACCTCTATTCCCTAATGGATTCCGCAATGAAGTGCAAATTGTGGCGAGTGTGATCTCGATGGATCCTAAAGCTCAAAGTGATATCCCAGGTATTATCGGTGCTTCAGCTGCATTAGCAGTTTCAGGCATTCCATTTGAAGGTCCTGTAGGAGCTGCTAGAGTCGGTTACAAAGACGGTGCTTATTTATTGAACCCTTCTTTGGCTGAATTAGCGGATTCAAGTTTGAATTTAGTGGTAGCGGGAACACATGAAGCTGTATTGATGGTTGAATCAGAAGCG
>CAIQCE010000214.1 GCA_903870185.1 uncultured Gammaproteobacteria bacterium | reverse complement strand
TGATAACCGATGCATTTTTTGATTGATCATCATATAAAGCTCTTAATCCTGAATAGCTCCATTTCACATCTTCTGGTTTAAGGTATTTTTGAAAATACTGATTCACGGAACTACAGAGATAATTAATTTCATTAGGTGTGATCGTAACGGGACCAGGGCTTCCCATATACATAATATCAGTGGTGCCAATTAAGCTATATTTTTCTAAATAGGGAATAACAAATACAATCCGCCCATCATTATTTTCTAAAATAAAGGCTCGATGTTCATCTATCAATTTAGGCACCACAATATGACTGCCCTTGACTAATTGAAGCCCTGAATTTGAAACAATTCCTAAACGATTGTTTATTTCTTTAACCCATGGACCTGCCGCATTGACCAATGCTTTAGTCTTAATTGGAACTCCCTGCCCTTTTAAGATTATTTCCCAATGATCGGAATAACGTTCAGCCGAAATACACTCAGTACGAGTTAGAATTTGAGCCCCTTTTTCTTGAGCTAATATTGCATTTGAAACAACAAGGCGAGCATCATCAGTCGCACAATCCATATATTGAAAGCCTTGTTTATAATTCTCTTTTAAACCAAATCCATTTAATTGCAGTCGTTTAGATTTATCAAGAGCAGTATGAGCTAAATGATCATATAAAAACAATCCCAGGCGAATCAGATAAGGAGAACGCATTTGAGGATTATCAGGCAAAACAAAAGGCATGGGATGGACGCAATGAGGAGCTCGATTTAACAATATCTCTCGCTCCTTTAAAGCCTCCCTGACTAATCCAAACCGATACTGTTCTAGATAACGAAGTCCTCCATGAATCAGTTTGGTGCTTGCAGAAGAAGTACCACTAGCCAAATCATTCTTCTCACAGAGCATGACAGAAAGGCCACGGCCAGCAGCATCAGCCGCTATAGCAGTGCCATTAATACCGCCACCGATAATGAGTAAATCCACGTCCATTGTGGTACTATATCCTGAGTCTTAGGGGAGGACAATAAATGAGAACAGCCAAATTTATTCTAATCTTAATGAGTACAGCTGCAGCTGCATTCTTAGTTTCGACTAGCTTAGCCAGTGATTTTACTTTAACTATTAATAACAATACAGATAACCCCTTTAAACTTTATTCTAGCCCCTCTCTACAATTTAAGGGGACCTTATTACCCAAAGAACACGGAAAAGGGGTTCAGTTAGAATTAATGGGGCCTGATCAAAAATTCGCCTTGCTTTTAACTGATACAAACACGGGCAATAAAGCCAGTGTAATCTATCGTCTGATTGATGGAAAACCTATGATTCAGTGCAATCCTCAAACGATTTCATACCATTGCCGTTTTTCAGCTGTGAGGGTGGATTCTGCCACAGTGGATCTGGACTATTGATGAATAGGTTGTTCTGCCAGGACGTATATTAAAAACTTCTTCACGCTAAGCAACTGCACCCGCTACTGGAGCCTCAAATCTCATATCGAGGTCATTCATTAACTGAGCTGCTTCCTCTCGACAAGATAATCTTCTGGGTGGAGGTGGCGGCATTAAAGATGACTGCCCAACTTGACTAGGACGTCTGAAAGATGGTTTAGCCAGGGCATTAACCACTACAACAGAATTTAAAGGAGAGTCACTTATGCTTGTAGAGCTATCAGCATCACTATGAGCTGAATTACTATCACCACTATCACTATCGCTTGAGGCAGAAAGCGAACGTGCTAAGTCACTAGGACTACGTTGATGGCTGTTATCAGATGCTTTTGAAAAGGCAGGAGCAGCAGCATTTTGTTGTAGAGCAGGTTGAGGCTCAAGGGTTCGCAATGACTCAGGGGCTGCTTCTTGTAACACGTCTTGCTGAGCCAAACTTGGCTTCTGTCTTCGACGCATATCAATCCAAGTCATATAAATACTATTTGCTTTATTCCAAGTTTGAGAACTATTGACTGTTACACAATAGAGAACGGCAAGACCTAATACAATTGGAAATGGAACCGGATTTGGAACGATCACAAATAATGCCAGTAATCGAGCCAATATTGGAAAACAGTTAGCGGCTGCTTTTAATAATACTGTTGAAAAAGCATAAACAGCCCAGCTCGAAGTACGCCAAGTATGAGGATAAACATGATCAGTGTCATGAGATTTACCTGAAATACTCATTTGTATTTTAGCGGTATCATCTTCCATACATTGTTCGTAGTTAATATTACTGATGGTGTAAGTGCCTAACGCAATTAAAGCACCGAAGAGGATGGCCCCCCAGAGAGGAAAGGCCACCCCAATACCAAATCCAATTAAAGCCCCCATGCTGGTGGCAAACCCAGCTATACCCGCAGTGCCTAAACTACTCAGCACTTTAATTTTTCGGCTAATGGGCTTACTTAATAACCAATGATAAAATTTTTGAAGCATATTTTCAGGGCGTTGTGACAATCTAAATGCATGTATTAATTGATTAACAATTTTTATATTGGCATTTTTAGTTAAAATTATCGAAAGAGAGGCATTATTATCTGAAGCTATAGTGAGCTTTCCAATTTCAATCTTAGGTAACATAACTTTTTGATTTTTCTTGTGAGGCTGGTAATAGATACTTCCACCCTCAATTAAAAATTCTTGTGAATAGCCAAAACTTATAAAATCAACAGGCTTTCGATGCTCAGTTATTTTGATGCTGATAGTATTACCTTCGAAGGAATGTTTCTCACCGAACTCTAGTTTTTGTTTCTTATCGATGAGTTGTACATGCCCTCCCCCACCAAAAGGCGCTTTAAAAAGCGTAATAAGCTTAGAGAGGCCTGGTGCACTGAACTCAAAAACAATTTGTCTTTTAATTGAAAATCGTGAGCCCAAGAATTCTTGCCCCATTTTAAAAGCAACCAAGAACTGCGATAGGAAAGCAAATACTGCAAAAAAGATTCCCACGGCCATTAAAATTTCCACATGGAATGGGAGGCCACCGATCGCTGAATTACCGGCAAAACCAATAAACCCATTTAAGGTATCCATCCCTAATGACAGCCCAGAAATAATTGAAAATACTGAGATTGCCACTATCACACACCCAAAGAGAACGGTTAATGCAATTCCATATCGTTCACCTAATTTCTTTAAGCTCGCACGAAATTTTTGTCTGAATGTCGGCTTTTTATTAGGGATTGTTTTTGTTAAATCTGCTTGAATCTTGTCTTTCCGACCAAATAGCATCTGATAGACTTTTACAAAACTAATGAAAAATGAACTTAATCCTAAAAGAAGCGCAAGAAAAATGGTCCCTCCATTAATCAGCTGAAAAACATCTAATAGACTAAATGCGGATATCATACCAATAAGGAGGCAACCAATTACAAGGCAAATAAAAATATAATGATCAAGAAGCCATTTTAGATGTTGGCGGAGTTTGGTTGAAGTTTTTTGATCTTTAGAATCTTTATCTTTTGAGGAGGGTGAATCGTTTATCGCGGTAGAGGCAGTTGGGGCAGTAGTAGATTGAAAAGTTTCAGGTTCTGGTGGAGGTGAGAATCCCGGAAATGTTTCGCGGTCAGGGCGACTATCAGGCCCCGGAGAGATTCCTGATTCAGCTTGCCGCTTAGTCAAGCGGTGAGCTTCTTTTGCTGCAGTTGCCGGTTGTTGGCCGCCCATATTGAATATCACCTTTATCTGGTTATTTCATTAAGCACTGTTCAAACTTGGGCGCAGGTTACAGGATAGATGGCCTCGTGTCTATACCTATCTCACCCAGTAATATTACTTAGATCTCCTGCATTTTTAACATAACAGCCGGTTCACATTATAAATGAATGTTCTTTTAAAGCCAAGAAAATAATTAAGTTCTCGTAAACTGTAATTCCTAAATTACCTTCTATACTTAGCGAACTGAGCAACGGCTTGCGTGAGCTCTATAATTCTCATCTATTGAAAAGGAGTTCATTATGGGAAGGTATTATGATTTTGACAAAGATAATTATTACAATATTAGAGAGGAAGAATCTATTTATGGAGCTTTCTCTGATAACGAACCTAAACATGTACAAAGAGCTTTGAGACGAACGGCCCTTCATCAAGCAGTTTCTAATTCAGATTTCGATGAAGCCAAACACCTACTAAAAAAAGGAGAAGTTGATATTAATCAACAAGATAGCCATGGAAACACAGCTTTGCATCTTGCAGTCTCTAATCAAGAGTCATTTCCCAAAATTTATTCTGAAATCATAGAGTTACTAGCATCTAATGGGGCGCGAAGTGATATTAAAAATCAGTATGGAGATACTCCCAAAAGCTTAGCCGAATCAGACCCCGCTACACGGATTAAGCTAGCTTTAATGTATGATCTACCTCCTATGCATGAGAAACCAAGGCAGTAAGGCTTTTTTTGTTTGGTGGGCACACTTTGTTTTGCCCACCCAACATGATAGAGAGCACCGAGTTATTCATCCCTACACAGCATTACCAGATTGTTAACATGCACTCTTTCAGCTAATCTAATGCTCTTTTTAATCCAGGTTTAAAGGCATTAACAGAAATGGAAAGCCTCATCGAACAACCCTCTCTTTTGGTGGACTCTGAGCCTCAACTTCAGCATACCCCTATGATGAAGCAATATTGGCAGATCAAATCTCAGCATCCCGATATGCTGCTATTTTACAGGATGGGTGACTTTTATGAGTTATTTTATGAGGATGCTGAAAAAGCAGCTCGTTTGCTCAATATCACTCTAACCTCCCGAGGCCAATCCGCTGGGAAGCCGGTAGCAATGGCAGGAGTCCCTTTTCACGCCGCTGAAAATTACTTAGCCAAATTAGTTCGATTAGGTGAATCTATCGTAATCTGTGAACAAGTAGGTGATCCAGCATTAAGTAAAGGCCCTGTGGCTCGAGAGGTCGCTCGAATTATCACCCCAGGCACCATCAGCGATGAGGCCTTGCTGGAAGAAACTCGGGACAATATTTTAGCATCAGCTTACCAAGAGTCTTCTCGCTACGCATTGGCAACTTTAGAACTGAGTAGTGGTCGTTTTAACCTCCAAGAATTAGATAGCCTTCAAAGTCTTCTAACCGAGCTTGAGAGAGTAAAACCAGCAGAGTTATTAATATCAGAGGACTTTCAAAATCCTAAATTATTAGGTTCTATCTCCACAGTTAGGATGCGACCAACTTGGGAATTTGATTACTCCTCCTCTCGCAATCTTTTATGTCAACAATTCAAAACTCGTGATCTACTGGCATTTGGAGTTGAAGAATATAAATTAGGCATTACTGCAGCCGGTTGTTTATTACAATATTTAAAATTTACCCAGCGAAGCGCCCTACCCCATATTCGCTCACTTCTAACAGAAAAGCCCGATGATACGATCATCATGGATGCCATCACTCGTCGCAATTTAGAGATTAGCCAAAGCATCAACACCCTTGGAAAGACAAATTTACTGGGTTTAATGGATCATACAGCAACCTCCATGGGTAGCCGCTTGCTCAATCGATGGTTGAATAGGCCTTTGCGAAATCAAGATACCTTAAGACTTCGGCAAGCTGCTATTACAGAATTTATCGATCGATACCTTTATTCAGATTGCTTTTCCACCTTAAAGCAGATTTATGATATGGAGCGAATCTTAGCTCGAATTGCACTTCGATCAGCTAGGCCTCGAGATTTAGCCCAATTAAGAAACTCACTTTCTCTAATTCCAAGCCTTAAGAAATTATTAGATCCCTTAAATTCGACTCGAATTCAAAATTTAAAAAATGCTTTAGGTGATTTTAAAGATCTTCATCAATTTTTAGAAAATGCCATTATTGAAAATCCTCCTGTCGTTTTAAGAGAAGGGGGAGTCATTGCGACTGGCTTTGATTCTAATTTAGATGAGTTACGAAGTTTAAGTGAAAATGGTCACCAATATCTTTTAGAGCTAGAGCAAAAGGAACGCATCCGAACAGGCATCCCTACTTTAAAAGTCGGCTATAATCGCATTCATGGCTATTATATTGAACTCTCTCGGATTCAAGCCACTCAGGCGCCTGAAAATTATATTCGACGACAAACTTTAAAAAATATGGAGCGTTATATTACGCCCGAGCTAAAAGGTTTTGAGGATAAGGTGCTCAGCAGTCGGTCGAGAGCCTTAGCCCGTGAAAAAGAACTGTATGAAGAAATACTAAATCGTTTGATTACTCATTTACCTGAGCTTCAGCAAGCGGCTGAGGCTATCGCAGAGCTGGATGCACTTCAAAATCTTGCTGAAAGAGCCGTCAGTCTAAAATTCACATTACCCCAATTTAGTTTAGAGGAAGGTATTCATATTGCGGAAGGAAGACATCCCGTCATTGAAGCTTTTTTAGATCAGCCTTTTGTGCCTAATGATACTGAACTTAATTCAAATCGAAGAATTTTGATGATTACAGGCCCGAACATGGGTGGAAAGTCCACCTACATGAGACAAACTGCCTTAATCGTATTGCTAGCCTATGTAGGAAGTTATGTTCCTGCTAAGTCTGCTACTATCGGCCCTATTGATAGAATATTTACAAGAATTGGTGCAGCTGATGACCTAAGCAGCGGCCGCTCCACTTTTATGGTTGAAATGACCGAGACAGCTAATATTCTTCATAATGCCAGCTCACAAAGTCTAATCCTAATGGATGAAATTGGTCGTGGAACAAGTACCTTTGATGGCCTCTCCTTAGCCTGGGCATGTGCAGCCTATCTAGCTCGATCACTTAAAGCTTTTACTCTCTTTGCAACTCATTATTTCGAGTTAACTGCTTTAAAAGATTCTACTATTGCCAATGTTCATTTAGATGCAACCGAATACGGCAATGAAATTATATTTTTACATAAATTGAAAGAGGGACCGGCCAATCAAAGTTATGGTCTTCATGTCGCGCAATTAGCTGGAATCCCACAAGTGGTGATTGAAGAAGCACGCCAAAAATTGGCTGAATTAGAACAGGGGTCTCCCAAAGCACCCCCTTGTGAAATTAAAATTCAAAAAACAGAGAATAAATGCCCTAATCCTATAGTTGAAAAGCTAGCCAAAATCGATATCAATGATCTAAGCCCGCGACAAGCTCTGGAAATTTTATTTACTTTTTCCGAAGAGGCGAAACTCGCTGATTCCGGGCCACTTAATTATAAGACCATTCTGCCAAGCAAGGCCGAAGTTTAGAGTTAGAAAATTAAATTCAATTCCCTCTACTCGGGCCAAGGTAAGTCCTAAAACCCCCACGAAAGAGAGCTGATATCCTGTACCACTAGGCGCTCGAGCAAAAAAACCACCATCAACGATATAGTCTTTACCCAATGCGATCGATGGCAAATTTATTTTAAGTTCAGGTAAATGACGGCCTATATGTGCAATATAGGAATTGCTATTGGGCCCCGGCCAAAGAATATACTGATATTGATAACGATAGTGTTCACTTAGCTCAGCAATTCTAGGGATAAGCTTTCCAGCAACCGAGCCCCTCAATTCATTTAAAAGTTTAGGTTTATTACCAAACCAATATCGGTCTGGAATATCAGTCTCGTGAATCAAAACAGGCAGTTTAGAATATTTTCTCCACCCTGCAATTTGATAAACCGTGTAGTTTTCAGCCCCAGCAGGTTTAATAGAAATCCAACAATGCACTGCAAATAGACCCCGCCAGTTAAAAGTTCGTGCCGAATAAACTTGGATTAAATCCTCAGGGACAGAAAGCGGATCGGGAGCGATATGAGCACTTTCACGATTAGCCGTTCTCCAATCACTGGTAAAAGGATATTGACCACTCCAGTAAAGATAGATCGGGCCTATCAATAATACGAGGATAAGTGACAGTACAAGGTGGATGATTTCCAAATCAAGACTCCATTCTATTCAAGCTAACCATTTATCTTATTGAGATTTGATGAAAAGTAAATCCCAAATTTGATGCCCTAATCCCAAACCGCGTCTTTCAAACTTAGTAAGCGGCCTATCAGTTTGCTTTTCCAAATATGCCCCATCCCCGGCTGTGTTCTTGAGTCTTGGTATTGAACTCAGAACATCCATCATCCAGACAGCATAAGGCTCCCAATCAGTTGCCAGATGAATCTGACCCTGGGGTCTCAGTTTTTTAACTAGTAACTCTACAAACTCATTTTGAATTAAGCGTCTTTTATGATGGCGCTTCTTTGGCCATGGGTCTGGGAAAAAAATCTGGATTTTTGAAAGACTTTCATCAGTAATGGCAGTATTTAAGATAGTAACAGCATCTCCCTCAATCAAGCGAAGGTTTTGCAATCCATGATCCACTAATTCAGCTAGAGCTGATCCTACCCCAGGACGATGCACCTCAACCCCAACAAAATTAAATTCAGGTTGTCGAGTAGCCATATCAATTAAGGAATGCCCCATTCCAAAACCAATTTCTAACACTAAGGGGCGGTCTCGCTTAAATATTTCAACCCAGTTGAAAGTCCCTTCCTGAGGCAAAGTCAGTCCATATTGAGCACTATGATGCTCCAGAGCATGCTCTTGTCTTGGAGTCATACGGCCTTGCCGACGAACATAGCTTTTAATAGTTCTTAACATTTTCATTCCAATGAAGCTTTATAGAAGGGACAGACCCTAGTATCTTAATCAAGAATTGGGTAGCATATTGAATCACGAATGGATATTCAATAGGATTAATTATGCGGCGTTTTTTTAAGATTTTAATAGCGACCCTAAGCACCCTTATCTGCACCCTACTGATTATGGGGGTAATCATTCTAAAATTTATTGATCCTAATGAATACAAATCCCAGCTGATTGAAATGGCCAATAAAGCCTCTGGACAATATTTGAGTATCGATGGTCCCATACAGTTTTCGCTTTTCCCTCATCTTGGGATGGATTTAAGTCAAGTTAGCCTTAGCAGAACACCTACAACCTCAGCATGGCTCAAAATTACAGGCGCCAATGTTCATTTAGACTTTTGGTCGTTGATGCATCGAGAAATTAAAATTTCTGATTTTAATTTAGATCATTTGGAAATTGATTCCATAAATGCCAACCAACAACCTCAAACCATTATGGCTGATAAAATCAGTATTGATGGCAATCTAAATTACTTGGATCCCACCACCTCTACTCATTTTGCGTTAGATTTCCTGAAAAAAATTAGCTGGAAAGCCGAAGTAAAAATTGCTCAACTGAAATTTCAAAAATTTGTCTTTCAAAATTTTTCTCTGAATGGAGAATCGGATGGTGCAATCGTTAAACTTAATCCCATCAAAACCTCAGCTTATAACGGCAATATTTTG
>CAIQCE010000213.1 GCA_903870185.1 uncultured Gammaproteobacteria bacterium | reverse complement strand
TGCCATTTCTAAAAAAATTACGTGAAGGCAATGAATTGGTTATGGGAAACCGCTTTCAAGGAGGCATCGCCCCTAAAGCCATGCCTTTCTTAAACAAATATTTGGGAAACCCCGTTCTTTCCTCCATAGGTCGATTATTTTTTAAGGCACCCATACATGACTTTCATTGCGGGCTCCGAGGTTTTAACCGAGAAACTATTCTTCAATTAAATTTGAAATCTCTCGGGATGGAGTTTGCGAGTAAAATGGTGATGATGGCTTCTCTCAAAAAAATAAAAATCACGGAAGTACCGACGACCCTGGTTCCAGATGGAAGAAGCAGACCACCTCATTTAAGGAAATTTCGAGATGGATGGCGTCATTTAAGCATGATGCTAGTCTATAGTCCCCGATGGCTATTCTTATACCCTGGAATTCTTTTGTTCTTGACAGGGCTAATATTTGGAAGCATCTTATCATTTACCTCACTTCAAATTAGTTCTTATAATTTCAGTATTCATACCTTACTATTCTGCAGTGCTTTTTTTATCTTAGGATTGCAGGGCATATCTTTTTCTATTTTTGGCAAAGTCATTACCCAAACTACCTTGCGCTTTTCCAATCAAAACGCCTTGGAGTCTTTTCTTCAAAAGTTGACCCTGGAGAGAGGTATAGTGCTAGGCCTTTTACTCATAGCATTAGGAATTATAGGATCCATTATTTCATTTAATTTATGGAAAGAAGTCCAATTTGGAACGTTAAATCCTGAAGAAACCATGCGATTCACCATACCCTCAATTACCTTCTTACTGGCTGGTGCTCAGATTATTTTCGCTTCTTTTTTTATTAAGCTCATTAATGTGAACTATCGAGATTAAACATCAATTGAATGGGATTGCTGCGGCACATCCTTGTGCCTTGCCCTTCGCTTCGCTCAGGGTCGCCGGCTTAGTCGGCGGGTCAAATTGGCAATCCTGCCAATTTGATCGAACCCCGGGGTTCTCATCCCCTTGATGGACGCAAAAAAAAACCCTCAAATTGAGGGTTTTTTATATATGGCGTCCCCAAGGGGATTCGAACCCCTGTTGCCGCCGTGAAAGGGCAGTGTCCTAGGCCTCTAGACGATGGGGACAAACTCTTTTTGTTGGTGGAGCTAAGCGGGATCGAACCGCTGACCTCTTGCATGCCATGCAAGCGCTCTCCCAGCTGAGCTATAGCCCCGCTCAAAGAAGTGCATTCTATTGATTCTAGAGCGGGTCTGTCAAGCATTTATTGGACTATAGATTAGACCTACCATTAAAAACCAAAGCCTTAACCCAGCATATGGAAATTAGGGCCTCCTTCACCTCCCATTGGATTATGAATAACAAGAGGCTTCGGCCCCTTAAACAACTGACTGGTGTTTTTAAAGGCCACTGGATTTAGAGTGACTTTAGATTCCAACACCATTCTTTTCCTTTTCAAATCATTCCACTCTTTCTCATCTTTTAAGCACCATGTACCCAACTGCTGAATAGCTTCAGGCTTTCCACTTCGTGCTGCTGCATAGGCAAGTTGATAATCCACATTAGAATTAGCTGAATTCAGTTTTTTCATTTGAGGCACGCTGCCCTCTAAAGTTGCCTTAAATAAGGCCCATTCTGACCGAGATACAAAATTACGTAGAGCTGAAAACATAGCGATTACCCCTGCAACCAACCCAACCCCTACAGGAATCGAAACTAGAATAATGAGCTCCACAAGAGGGAAACCCCCTCCTAAAGCACGGCCAATTGAGACAAGCCCCATATACAAACCTAAACCTGCCAGCGTGCTAACAAAGCCTTTAGCAAAACCATAAAATGCTTTTCTAAAATATAGATCTTTCCACCAAGCAGCTGCTCGCCGAATCACCGCTTTATTTTGAGTCAGCAAAGCTTCATAAAAACAGGGATTCCAATCACTGCTCTTCATTGAGAATCTCATTTTGTTATGGAATCGATCGATAGCTTCAAGATTCTGCTCTTGAATAGCCAACAACATCCACTGTTCAGGTTTTAAAACCTCCCCCATAATTCCAGGGTTATTGAGATTTAATAACAATGCCCCTAATTCCTCCTGGGTCTTAATAGAGTGCTGGCCACCTATTAATTCGAAACAGTAAAATTTCTTATAAAACCACTCAAAGTTCCCATTAAAAATAAAATCTCTCTCTAAACTTGGATCACGTAACGTTATTTTTGCATCTCGAGCCCACTCCAAAAGCTCTATTTTAAAGTTGGATCCAAACTTGACTACAAATTGGTCATACCAATATTTTTGATTCATCACCTTAGGAAGCTTAGTTTTTACGAACCCAACATCATTAAAAGCCTTTGAAACCAATCTTAAAGTAGGAGCACTATCTCCTAAATAGCCTGAAAGCAGAGGACATATATCTGGATGTAAGCCCAGCGTTTCCAAAGTAGGAGGTGGAACGGCAGGCGAGTTAATAGACCCGGACTTCGATGGATGAGCAGAAACCAAAACCCCTGACAGGGCTTTTGGCATTGATGCTTTAAATAAAGTGGGGCCTGGCATCGGAATAGAGTCCTCATAGATTAAGAAGAGATTAACCGATTATCCTTAAGATAATCTTAAAGGTATCTCTATAAATTAGTTATTTTGGCACCAGGCTCCGTCAGCATGATCTATAACTGACTGATTCAATAAATTAAGGTGCATGGCTTCAAAATTCATCACCAATTTTCTTGATGCTCTCAAATAGATCTTTATATACCCCATTTTGCAATGCTGCCATTTTTGATTGATATTTATTCGTATGATCGACCACATGTCGAAAAAACACCAAACGAATTAATTTATTGATTATCTGATTATGATAGATGAGGTGTAATATCAATGAAGTACGGACAAGTCCAGCCTTTTTAGAATCCTCAATATCACGCTCTCCAATACCAGAATTTTCAGTAGCATTACAAATATTTTTAATCGCTCTTACAATCGCCTCACGTAACGGACGCCAAGAACCGTAATAATTATCTTTTATCATTTTACTCAATTCTAAAAAAACTCGTTCCTTGATAAAAGAATCCAATCTAGGATCATTATAGAGCTCTACATATCGTGACATTATTACTGCATAATGCACCAAATCAAAATTATTGCTAGACGCACTAAATGAACCTTTATGATAAGTAAAAAAAGCACCCACTTTAGACAAATGCGCATAATTATAAAGTGCTGATGCATTCAGCAAAAACCTACCATCGGCATACTTATCAAATCGATCATCCATATCCACATGTATACGTGCCAATTCTTTTCTAAAAACCATTGCCCCCCAACTAGTGGGGATTTTCCCAGAACGAAAAACATCAAACCTATTATTATCACAATAGAATATCAGCTCTCCAGTCTCTAAAAATCCCTTCGATATCAAATTTTGATTCTCATCTACCAATAAAGTATTCAAAATAACAAACTGGATCTCGGGATGATTATCCAAAATATTGATGGCATCTTCATAGAAATCTTCAGCTAGAAAATCATCATCACTGAGTATCGAAAAATAAGGAGTATCAACGGTACTAAAGGCATATTTAAAATTAGGAATAGAGCCCATATTGGTGGAATGACAATGATACTTGACCCTAGAGTCTCTTTTCACTAATTCACTCATGATTTCTGAAGTTGAATCACCGGATGCATCATCAAAGACACAAACTTTCAGATCTTTATAAGTTTGCTGAAGAACACTCAATACAGCTCTTTTGAGAAATTTAGGGCGTCGATATGTAACGATCAATGTAGTTATTTTATCACTCATAATCACCCTTAAAAGTTACAAATTTTCAAAAACTCAGCTTCATACACCTAAAGCAACTTTAAATCGTTTCAGTGTCTCAGCCTGACCTACCAAAGCTAAAGTTGCATCAACGGGAGGAGAAACAGTACCTCCGGTTACGACCACACGAATCGGCTGCGCTAACTTACCCAGTTTCAATTCAAAGTATTCCGCAACATCGAAAATCACTTGATGAATAGATTCTTTCTGCCAATCACTCAATGCAGTGAAACGTTGAATCACTTCATTTAACGCAGGCAATATATCGGATGATAAATGCTTAGACAACAAGTCGGGTTCATACCCATTGATTTCTTCATAAAAATATCGACTCTTTTCAGCCATTTCTTTTAAAGTTTTACAACGGTCCACCTGCAAAGCAATCACCGATTTCAAATCAGGTCCTCGGCTTGGATCAATCCCCAAGCTTTTAAAATGAGGCATAAGCAATTCCGCTAAGCGAGTCACATCAGCAGTTTTAAGATAATGTT
>CAIQCE010000212.1 GCA_903870185.1 uncultured Gammaproteobacteria bacterium | reverse complement strand
GAAATATAGCGATGATGAACTTAGGCAATTTGATTGCAATCTTCATCCTGTATTAAAAAAAATTTATTTTTCTCGATCGATTCGTCATCAAGATGAATTACAAACGGATTTACCTGCATTACTACCATTTGAATCCTTGCTTAATATTGATGAGGCAGTTAAGCGATTAGCATATGCTTTAGAGAAAAATCAGCGAATTTTAATTATTGGTGATTTTGATGCGGATGGTGCCACAAGTACGGCTGTTGCTGTTTCTGTGCTAAGAGCTTTTGGCGCTAAACAGGTTGATTATTTGGTACCTAATCGTTTTGAGTATGGTTATGGCTTGACCCCAGAAATAGTCGAGTTAGCTCAATCCAAAAATCCCGATTTAATTATTACGGTTGATAATGGAATTTCTAGTGTGGCTGGGGTGAAGCGAGCACGAGAATTGGGAATTGATGTTTTAGTAACAGATCATCATTTGCCTGGGTCGGAACTACCTAAAGAATGCATTATTATTAATCCTAATCAAACAGGAGATCTATTTCCTAGCAAATGCATGGCTGGAGTGGGTGTCATTTTTTATTTAAGTTTAGCACTTAGGGCCTATTTGGTTTCTTTAGGATGGTTTTCAAAAATAGCGCTTGAAGTTCCCAATATGGCTCAATTCTTAGATTTAGTGGCATTAGGGACAGTTGCAGATGTAGTCCCACTCGATAAAAATAATCGGATTCTTGTTCATCAAGGATTAAAACGTATTCGAGCAGGTCGAGCTCGTCCAGGGATTCAAGCTTTACTCAGCCTATCAAAACGAGATGCTTCACGATTACAGGCATCTGATTTAGGTTTTGCAGTGGGGCCACGTTTAAATGCAGCAGGTCGATTAGATGATATGTCTTTAGGAATTAATTGTTTGTTAACGGAGGATTTATCCGCGGCATTTGCAATGGCACAAGAATTGGAGCATCTCAATATAGAGCGTCGTGAGATAGAATCCGAAATGCAGTTAAAAGCCTTTACCATCGTAGATCGTTTAAAATTATCCCAAAATTTACCGATGGGGCTTTGCCTGTATGATGAAAAATGGCATCAAGGTGTTGTCGGCTTAGTGGCTTCCCGTGTTAAAGATAAGGTTTATCGACCTGTGATCGCTTTTGCTAAAACTGAGCAAGGAATTTTAAAAGGTTCTGCTCGCTCTATTGAAGGTGTACATATTCGAGATATTTTGGAAAGTGTGGCCACTCAAAATCCTGAGCTTTTGTCTAAATTTGGTGGGCATGCGATGGCAGCGGGTTTGAGCATTGATCTAAAGGATTTTAATGCTTTTAGTCAGGCATTTTCTGATGCGATTGAAAATATTATTAATGCTGATCAATTAGAGGCCCGAATTTATTCTGATGGAGAGTTGACTCACAATGAATTCAATTTGAATTTCGCTGAATTATTGCAAAACTCCGGACCCTGGGGGCAGGGTTTTCAAGAGCCCTTATTTGATGGGAAATTTCAATTAATTGATCAACGAATTGTAGGATTAAAGCATCTCAAGCTATCACTCCAGTCGCTAGATGGAAATCATTGTTTCGATGCCATAGCCTTTAATATCAATACAGATATCTGGCCCAATCATCGCACAGACCACGTTCACATCGTCTATAAATTAGATATCAACGAGTATCAAGGCCGACGGAAATTACAATTGATGGTCGAGCAGATAGAGGCTGTGCAATACTGATCTTTAATATAGGTGTGCATCTATCTAAGTGGTTTTTTTAGAATAATGAATGATATTATGAAAGCAGGCTTTTTTTCGAGTTTTATTTCGATATCCATGAGTTTGATTGGCATTAAATCGGAGTCCCTCACCCTTATTTAATTTTTGCCAAACGTCATTGCATAATATTTCTATGGTTCCTTCAGTCACAATAGCATGCTCAATGACACCATCTTCATGTGGTAGTGAGACATGTTCGCAGGTTGGTAAAAGCTCAATGATAAAAATTTCAAAATTTAGCTGAGCATCAAAAGGAAATAAAGTGATTATTTGGATTTTATCATCCATGGGACTTAGGCTTTTAACTTGGCCAGAACGATGAATTGAGTTTGCAAGATTGGTATCAATTGTCTCGAGGAAAGAAGAATAAGAGGTGTGAAATCCACCTGCTATTTTCCAAAGTGTAGCCATAGTGGGGCTAGATTCCTCTCGTTCTATTTGCCCTAACATGGCCTTACTAACCCCTGTCTCTTGAGCGGTTTTGTCAAGGCTCCAGCCATGTTCTTTACGCAATGCTTTTAGAGTTCTTGCGATTTGCTTGCCTACATCATGCATAAAAGTCCTGATAAAAATACTTGTGCGTTAAAGCGCACCATGCTAAAGTCACCGAATGTGCGCTATAACGCATTTATTTTAGATGATTACAGTATATAGATTTGTTTAAGTATTTCATTAGATATTTTTTCAATTAACAGGAAATTGAAAAATATCTAACTGGCTAAAACAGTTAATGCTGTTTGTAGCTGAACCAGAGGAGGATGATAATGCGAATTGGTAGTCAAGAAGGTCGAGATTATTCAGTATATAGGACAAAAATTGGGGCGAAGTTAGATGATTTAAGAACTGCCATTTCTAGATCATTAGGCCCTTTTGAGCAAGCAAAAGCTTATGTAAATTTGGGGCTTGAATTGTCTAGAGATGGAAGAAATTTAGAAGCGATTGTGTTTTTTGATAACGCTTTGGATATAGAGCATGAGAATTTAAATGCACTATTTGGTAAAGCAATCTCATTGAGGGCTATTAATAAATTTGAGTTAGCCCTGGCAGATATTGATCGAATTCTAGCATTGCTTTCGCTGAGATTTCAGACTGAAAGGTTGCATGCTGAAAAGTTTCATGCTCTAAAGCAGAAAATTACTTTACTCATTAAATTAAATCGTATTGATATGGCTTTTGATTTATATCAAGGAATAGTCAGTCATCCAACTACGACTAATGAGCATTGTATTTCAAAAAAAGACTGGTCAGCTTTGCGAGAAATTATTAAAGATGGATTAATGGCTTCTGGTATGCCTCTTATCCCACTTGCTTATGATAGTTTTATCTATAGGTTATTTGGCTTTCCTAAAGTTGATCAATTAATTAGAAAAGGTGAGCAATATTACAAGCTTGGCTCTTATCTTAAAGCACTATTTCTTTACAAGGAAGCATTGGAGCTTAATCCTAGAGATGCAAGGGCTCTTGAAAAAATGCGAGTTGTGTCAGTTAAATTGGGGCTCAGCACAGAGTTAATGAATGTCTTACCTGCATTTTCAAGTGGCTTATTGGGGATTGAAATGACAGCAAGAGTAGGGTGAAACAAAAGCCACTCTGATTTTATTATTGCATTTAATTGGTAATGAAAAAAAATTCATAGTGGTAGTTTAATCATATGGTTTTAAATGAGTTATTCACTCATTTTCTCTAAAGCTAAAAATTAATAAAAATTTAATGGGAGAAAAGAATGCCTAAAATTGAGATTTCAAGCAGTGGAATAAGTGGGGCGCCTGGAGTATGTGGCCATTCAGCTTTTAATGGAACAGGCATGCATGGAGGTCCTGGAATGCATGGAACCGCAGGTACTTCTGCTGTACCCAATATAGTTGTTTTAAAATTTAATGCTGAGTCAAATCTGGTCGTTATTGAAGATCAAATATCTGCTTCAGCAAGCACAATCGTAGCAACAGGACTTTCTAATTCCACACTAACTATTAGGGCAACTGGTGGGCATGGTGGTGCAGGTGGAGATGGTGGTGCGGGAGGAGATGGTCAAAATGGATTTCCTGGTGCAGATGCAACTCGATATAGTTCAGGCACTAATGGTGGGGATGGTGGAACTGGTGGGAGTGGAGGAAATGCTGGTTCAGGAGGTGCAGGAGGAAGTGGTTCTGATTTACAGGTCCATGTTGCACCTGAAGATACAGACTTATTGATGTTAATTGAGAGAGTCGATATCTCAGGCGGTAGAGGAGGTGATGCAGGAAGAGGTGGTGCTCGAGGGGCAGGAGGAGCGGGTGGTAGGGGAGGAGATTCATATAGTTGGACAGATTATGAATCTAAAAGTAGGTGGGTTTACAAGAATGATGGTACATCTCATATGGAGTACTATACAGAAGCCATATCTTGCAGTAATCGAGGAGGATCTTCTGGACGAAATGGTTCAAATGGATTGAATGGCTATAATGGATCAAGTGGTTCAAGTGGATTGCCCGGGAGTTGTCGAATTTATTTAATTGGGACAGAGGCTGTATATTTAGACCGATATAATTTAATTGTTAGTGGCTTTGAACCTATTAGTTCCGATGATGCAGTGTTTGAACCGGGTGAATCAGTGCATTTGAGGGCATTGACAGTCACCAATAATGGATTGATGCCAACTCCTGGTGTAAGACCCATAGAGCTTTCAATTCAAGAAAATCTTGGGATTTGGCCCAGTGGGCGTGCAGGCATTCTCACAAGTGTATTAAACCCGAGGCAAGCTTTTACATTCGCAGAGCCTTTGACCTTTGTCATCAAGCCAATTTTGCGAGTTATACTGAATCAAATTTCACGTGAGCCAGTGGTTTTGTCATGTCATGCACGAGTTCCAAGAGTGAATAAATTGTTTGCTAGTGTTGAGGTTCAGAAAAAAGTTTTTGAAGTTCGATATCCTATGGAAATATCTTTGATTCATGGTCCTCGTTCCGTTTCAAGACCAGAAGAAGCTCCTTTTGCTATTCTATTACGTAATATTTCTACTAAGGCTATTGGAGGTTCAGCAACTATTCCTAGATCGCTTCAATTAGAGTTAGTGACAAATTCAGCTTACGGGAGAGATCTAACTTGCAGAACTAGTGAAGGTTTTGTTTTAGGAACATTAGCGGCGCCTCAGATTTGGAATTTTGATTCAGTAGCTCCTAATTCAATTTTGACAATAAGTGGAACTCTGCAATTCTCTGGAAGTGTTCCACTTTATAGCAGTGTTCCCTTGTTAGTGAATTTAAAATTAGGATCCAGAAATATTGCTGGAGGAGCAGTTACCATACAACAATGTAGCTCTACATTACAGTTGAGTGAGCCATATAATTTTGATCCTGATGCGGATTTTGTATTAATTATTAATGCGAGTACAACTTCCAAGGAAATTGAACATTGGAAATCTATTGCGACTTCTTTTGGATCTGCTTTAGGTGTTTGGAATGTTTCTCTATATTCAGGAGTAGACTATCATTTCAAAAGAAGTGATGGGGGAAGTTTTATGACCCAGCTAATGAATAAGGTGGTTATTATACTTAATAATCCTTATCAATTAAATGCGACTCAAAATAAGAGAGTTATTGAAGATGATCTGAACTTGGCTGAAATTTATAAAGCTGCAAAAGAAGCCAATATAGCCACATATTTTGTATCTGGAGATCATTCGCTTTTAAATTATCATATGATCAGAAGTATTCCAGGTGTAGCTCCACCACAATTAGCACAAAGAATACCTTCGGATGAGAGTGTTAGAAGACCTCTTTTGACCTCAACCTTTGCATTAGAGAGAGGGGTTTCTATGGGTGTTATGGTCGAACAAAAAATTGCAACCCAAGAGCGACATTCCTTTTTTTGCTATTCACCTCCATCTGAAGAAGATATTAAAAAGGCTGCGAAAGAATTGAGTCAACGATTACACCGTGAGGCACCTCATGAGCAAAATGTAGTTATTTATCAATATAGGCTTAGAATAATGAAGAAAGGCCATCTTTCTACTAAATATGAACTGGGGGCACTTTATGCATTTAAAGGTTTAAATTCCGGTAAAGCATTAATAGGAATATCTCATCAACAGCAAACCTCTACAGAAGCTAGAAAAAATATTAATACATACAATATGCTTAAATTATTACCTTTTGAAATGAAATTGATTTATTTGACTCGATGCTATCGGAGCTCAACTCCAGAATTAGCAACTATAAATATCAAAGCCATTATTTCTGATTTAGCGGATGAGCAATATATATGGAGGCAGCATTATTGGAGTGGTCAATTCACAGGTGATCGACTTAAAGAAAGATTGACTTGTTTAAATTTACTCAACTCATTTAACTTTGGAGTGATGACTGAAGATGCTATCGGCCAAGAAACTCTTAGATGGATTTTAATACGCTATGAGTATTTAGTTAATGCTCTACCATCACGATTTGATTATTGTCTTTTTTATAGAAGAGGACGTATTTTGACGAATATTTGTCAACAAATTATTCAACGATTACTAAATTCAATCGGAGATCAAGCCGCGAGTGTTGCTTTTTTAACAAGAGCAAGGGCTTTCTTGTCTGAACAATTTAAAGGCCAAACAAAAGAACAGTTATGGATGGTTTATCGAAATCCAATGAAAGATTCTCAAACCAAGTTCAATCATGATTTAGATGTTGGGCAAATTTTGAATGTCACAGATCTACCACTTGCTAGGCCTGTTATTCGTAGTATTGTAGAGTCTCCTTATCGATTTTTTGGGTCTGCGGGAATGGATGCACGAAAAGCTGCTATTGCTCGATTTGAGCAGGAATCACGTGTTGATATGAAATCAGTTACCCTTTATCCCCCAAGGGTAGGTCAAGTTGATTACCCTGACAATATTCAAAGTGTACGTGAATTTGCTGGTACAGTAGTTCCGAGGCCTGTTTAGTTTAAGAATAGTGCAGATAGTTAGATCGTGTGGTAAAGATAAGCTACGCGATCATGAGTTGGTGAAAAGTGCAGCGTGGTCTGCATTCAATAAGGATCCGCGATCCCCAATTGATTAAGAACCTTAACCTCCAATCCCTCCATCACCTCGGCCTCATCATCTTGAATATGATCATAACCTAAGAGATGTAATACCCCATGGATTGTTAAATGAGCCCAATGGTCTTCTATTTTAATATTTTGAGTATGAGCTTCTTTTAATACTAAATCTCCAGATATAATTAAATCACCGAGAGAGCGAGATCGCATGCCGGGAAACGAAGGCTCGGGGAATGAAAGTATATTAGTAGGGCCAGATTTGTGTCGATAAGTTTGATTCAGCTCAGCACTTTCATGAGGAGAAACAATACGAACACTCAAGCTAGCGGATTTATTCTTAAAATCGATGAATTTTAGAGTCTCTGAGATCCATAGTATGAATTGAGCCTCAGTAGGGGCATGTTCACACAGCGAGGCTAATTGTAGATTTAAATGAATTTTCATCATATCCTCTAGAAAATGATTCAGT
>CAIQCE010000211.1 GCA_903870185.1 uncultured Gammaproteobacteria bacterium | reverse complement strand
AGCTAAAAAGATACTCGACATACTAAAAAAACAGGGCTTAAGCTGGCAACATCCTGATCCTAAAGCCATTGAGCTATTTTTGCAAGATACGCAACAGGGTAAAGACATGAGCCAATATCGAAACTTATTAGAAGCTGCCATTAATAGTATTATTGGTAAAACGGAAGAAAAAGGTGTTGAAAGTCTGTTTAATCGCGGTGGAACAGTTCTTAGTAAAACTAACTTTAAAGGTAGTGAAGACTTTGAAGTAATTAGCTATATGGTCATTACAGAGGTGACATGATTAAGGCGTTCTATCAACAGATGGCTATACCTGAAGCTTGTTTGCTCGGAAACCGTGTCTATAAAAAACTGTTTTATGAAAATGGCCAATTAACTGTAACCGACAAAAAATCTTTTAGCGACGATATTGTCACTATCTATTGGCGTTATACCTTAAAACCAGAAACCATTAATATTGCCCGTTTTCAGGATGATGAACGGGACTATCCTGAGATCGCCATTCTTCAGGTGAATCTAAAAGAAAACAAACACTATAAACGCATAGCTCAGATTATACAGCGGGCCATTCCCTATCCCTTATTGATTGTCTTCAGCAATGGCTCATGCCTGGCTTTAGCCGTGGCTGACAAACGGTTAAGTCGTGCTGATCTCGATAAAATAACAGTAGTAGCTTTTTATGAAACAGAATGGATAGATCTGGAAAACCAAACTGAAGCTGAGCAGGAATTTATAGAAAGTTGTGCTATTCGGTATTTTTCGTATCAAAATTTTTATGCTTTTTATGGTGATTTAACGGCCAGAATTATTGCCTTTAACTGTGCCAAGTTGAGCGGTAGCTATACACTGGACTCAGGCTTATCAAGGGAGCAACGCGTTGATAATCTGAATGCCATAAGGCTATCACAACAAAAATTAATAGAATTAAGATCTACGCTTAAAAAAGAAAGTCAATTTAATCGACAAGTTGCGTTAAACGTACAAATTAAGCAGCTATCACACGAACTCGAACACTATAAGGTCAAAATTTAACCAATGGAAAATAACATGGAACAATTGGATCGGGATATCGACGGCAGCAGCTTGAATATCGTGGAGACTAATATCGACAAACTAAAAACATTGTTTCCCGATATTTTTAGCGAAGGAAAAATTGATTTCGATAAGCTTAGAGAAACCTTGGGCGATACACTGGAAATACAAGAAGAACTTTATAACTTTAACTGGAACGGTAAAGCAATGGCTCGCCGTATTGCTCAAACGCCTTCCATGGGTACCCTTCGCCCTTGCAAGGAAGAAAGTAAACACTGGGATAGCACTCAAAATCTGTTTATCGAAGGTGACAATTTAGAAGTCTTAAAGCTGTTGCAAAAGTCTTATCACAAACAGGTAAAGATGATTTACATTGATCCTCCATACAACACAGGTAAAGAGTTTATCTATCCTGATAATTTTAAGGATAATCTCGACACTTATTTGCAATATACGAATCAGAAAGACGAAGACGGTCGTAAATTTGGCACCAATGCCGACACGTCAGGCCGTTATCATACCAACTGGTTGAATATGATGTACCCGCGTTTGAAATTGGCGAGAAACCTGTTGCGGGATGATGGGGTTATTTTTATCTCGATTGATGATAATGAAGTGACTAATTTAAGGAAGATCTGTGATGAGATTTTTGGTGAGGAAAATTTTATTGCTAATATT
>CAIQCE010000210.1 GCA_903870185.1 uncultured Gammaproteobacteria bacterium | reverse complement strand
GCAGAAGGGGAAGAAGACACCGCCTTAGCATCTGCCGCTGCATTAGTACCCCATGAGGAACGATTAGCTCTATGGGATGCTGCATTAGCTATAAGACCGAGCGATGTTCCGGCAGCTCAGAGCTTTGCGCCAGCACGAAAAGCGGAAGCATCGACATGGAGTAAGGCACGACGAGCTTTACTGCTCGCTCCTTCAGCGGGAGGGCTTGCTGCTGCACTTAAAAGATTAAAAAGGTACTATGCTATCTACCAAACGCGATGTTAAACCTGAGACAGAAGTGTCAGGAGTAGCTGCACCCGTTGGTTTATCTGCTGCTACTGCAATGAGCATTGCAGAGCGAAGTTACGATATGGCTTCCCTAGTAATTGCGACAGAAGAAGCTCAAGCAGCCTCAAGGCCTAGAGCTTATGCGCAAGATCCTCAGCTTCAGGCTAAAAACCCTAAAGCTAAAGCAGATAAAAAGTCAGAATCAGATTCAGGGTCGAGCTCAGGCTCACATTCAGATTCGAGTTCAAAAGCAAGGCCAAAGTATGGAAGAAAGCCACCTCTAGTGCCTCAGCCTCCAAACACCGCGGTTAGAAAAAAAGCAGCAGAAACAGATGTCAGAGGTTTAAGACCTCGAGGCAAAGAAGGGTCTATACAGATGCATGAAATGGGATTGGCAATTGGATCGAGTGCCGCTGCAGAAAGAGGCCCACAAAGCACCAGTAATGTGGCTAGCCTGGGAGTGTTTCGTGGGAGTTTTAAACCTCCTACTGGGGTTGCCCGCAGAGGATCCGCCTCAACAAGAGGTTCGGCTACTCTTGTTGCAGGACCAGGTGTGGCAGCTCCCCCTCCAAGAGGAGGAAGATCCAGCATTAGTTCGGCAGGAGGAGATAGCGCTACAGCCGCCTCTGCTTTATCAGCGGGTGCAAGGTTAGCTGAGGCAGTCAAAAAGCGTGATAGAGATGCAAAATTAGCTGCAAAATCAGCCGCAGCAGCAGAAAAAAACCAGGCGGCGGCTGCAAAATTAGCTGTTGGTGGTGCAGCTATTACAGTCGGTAGAGTTGCAGAAATGCGTGCAGCAGCAGAAATGGCTGCTAAACCAACTTCTTCTCGAGCAGTTGGTGCAGCAGCTGGCGCAGGTGCAGTCGCTGTAAATCCATTAGCACGTGTAGCTTCGAGTCGAGTCGGAGTTGGAGTTTCAGCACCTGCTCCTGCAGAAGTTGCTGTTACCAATCCATTAGGCCGCGCCTCCTTGATGCCAGGTCAAAGTCGAACACCAGCAGCCACCGCAGCTCCAGCTACGTGGTTTATTAAGTTGGGTTCGTAGATAGTAAAGTTACCGAAATTTTATTAATTGATTTATACTAGGCCGCGTTTTCATGGAAGAAGTATAAAAAAACCCCATTTTCATAACAGGTTTTCAAATGCCAAAATTCATGATTATAGCGATTTTAGTTTGTAGTTGGTTTATCAATGCCAATGTCTTTGCAGCACATTCCATTCCCCCCTCGATTAAGCCTGAAGTTCCAGTGAATGAAGATTTGATGATGGCAACTGAAATCGGTGTTTCCGCTGTTTTAGTGCCAGGTTCATTACGATCCAATATTCTGACATTAGCCCAACAATTTGGATGGGATCAAGTGATCTGGAATGTGTCAGAAGATTATCAATGGACAGGCTGTGTGAGTGTTTCAGCTCCTAGTTTTAAAGGCATATTAGAGCAAGTCTTAGCTGATTATCCCTTGCAGGCTATTTTTTATCATGGGAATCACGTTTTAGTGATTGCACCGAGGAGCCAATAAATGAAGCAGATTTTTTTTCGAGGCACTTTGCTTATAGCATTAAGTTTTATGATGGCAGCTTGTGCACCTTATCATCGTGCACAATCTAATATTAATGATACGATTCAAGAGATGCATGAGAAAGATCTAGATAGTGAAAAAAATAGGGTGGTTAGAGATGAGGAAGGATTTTATGTTGATAGCGATCCTATCAAGCTAAGTCATTTGCCTCGATGGTTAGAAAAGCCCATTGATTTGCACGCTCGACAAATGCCATTACAACTCCTTGTCAATCAAGTCATTGGTGATTCAGAAATCATCAGTACTTATGATAATAAAGTGAACTCAGATATTCCTGTAAATTTGAGTTATAAGGGTACTGTGAAAGGTGCACTCGATGCCATTAAAGCTAAGACGGGATATAATTACGAAATTGATGGTTCAAAATTAATTTGGTCTATTTTCCAAACTAAAATTTTTAATATTTCATTTATGCCGGGTAATTCCACTTATTCTGTCGGGCAAAGTCAAAGCTCTAATAAAAATGCTTCAAGCAGCAGCTCTGGTAGTAGTGGTGGAGCCAATAGTAATAGTGGTTCGCAAGCTTTGCAGGACGATCAATATTCAAAATTGGAAGGGCAGCTTTCAATTTGGAAAGATTTGAGAACGACTCTCGATCAATTAAAATCTTCTACCGGTAAAGTCGTGGTATCTGAATCAACAACGACGGTAACAGTTCGTGATTATCCTTCTAATGTGCAGGCGATAGGCTCTTATATTGCTAAGCTCAATAAAGTCTTAGGAAAACAAGTGATGATTTCAGTGCAGGTGCTGGAAGTCGATCTTAATCATGATTTTAATTTGGGACTTGATTGGAATTTATTATTTAAGGTGGCGAATAAAAGTTATTCTTTGACTGGGAATCCTGGCTCCGCTACTAATGTGAGTAGTACTTTAGCTACGTCAGCCACTTCTCCAGGAATGAGTTTTCATGGTGATAATAATTCAGTGATACTCAATGCATTGAGTAAGCAAGGACGAGTTCGAGTGGTGACTCGACCGACAGTTGTTACAATGAATAATCAAATTGCTTCCATTCGAATTACTCAAGATACCGGGTATCTTCAAAGTGTGACTACAACATCGACAGCACAAGTAGGATCTCAAACGGCGCTTAATCCTGGCGTGGTGACTGATGGATTTACTTTGTACCTCTTGCCTAAGATTCAGGACAATCGTGTTTATTTGCAGATCAGTAGTACGATTGCGAGCTTGATTAGTTTGCAAAAGGAAAGTTCTGCTCCAACAGGTAGCTCGACTAGCGGTAGTAATTATCAAGCTATTGAAGTGCCTACTTTGGCTCAGAAAATTTTCAATCAGCGAAGCTTGATTCGTTCAGGATCGACTTTGGTGATTGCAGGATATAAACGACTTCGTGATGAAACTCAACAGGCTGATTTCTACGGAATCGGCGCGTTGGGAGGAAAAGGTTCGCAAAGTCAAAATGTTGAGACCTTGGTACTCATTACGCCTACGATTTTGAAGAGTGATCGTTAATGTCGTTGATTACACGAAATGATGGCATTCAATTTGTTTTGCAGCCTTATCGTGAATTTATTAGTGGAAATCGAATTGCACTTTTAATTCCTAAGGTGCAGGCACTATCCAGTCAGCAAGGGCAGTTTGTTCGTTTATTTAGAAAAAGTGCTGATCAAGTCGAAGCGATCTTTTCTAAAGAGCCTGGCTATCTGTTAGGTGAAGCAGTTAATCAACATTTTGGAAAATTACAAAATTTAATTTTTTGTGAAGCGATGCCGGATGAGCAAGCATTGCTGGTGGTTATCTATGAAGGTAGTGTTTATCTAGATGCCAAGGTGCCTATTGCTAATCTTCAATCTGAATTAATTCCATTGTTGATGGGCGATGTGCGTTATCATCTTTTTATTTCAGGCGAAGATTTACCTTTTAGTAAAACAGTTGAGGCTGGCAAGATTACTTTGCCTGAAAAAAATTTAATGTCTTATGCGGTTCTTGATGAGTCATTATTTCCGCGATTATCAGTTAATGAAAATTTTGCCTTGCTACCTTTGGTGCTCGCTTTAAAAACTGCGCAGCTTACTCGGACGCCTCCTTTGATTTGGGTTATAGGTGGAGTATTAGGTTTGATTTTCTTGATCTCATTTATCATCCATGAATCTCATGTCAGATCACCTTTGCCTGAATTTAAGCGAGCACTTAGGCCACCTATACAACCTTATGAAGAATATTATTCTGCATTGAGCGGCCCCGCTCCTAAACAAGTTTTAGAGGAACTGGTTTATTATCTTCATGTGCTTTATTTTGTTCCAGGCTGGGAAATGAACAGTATTGATTATGATTCATCTGGGTATCATGTGAATTTGAGAGGTGGAGATGGCAATATCACTCGATTGAATAATTGGGTAAGAAAACATGGATTTCAATCATCGCTGGTTGGAAATGGTGCAGTAGTATCGATTGCGTCGATACTCAAGCCACGTGATAAACCAGATGTCATTTATAATAATCAAAAAATTGTTGCACTAGTATTGGATCGATTACAACCTACTTTAATAGGTAACTCAGTGATGTTAGGGCAAACAATTCCGCATAGTAATGTTAATGAAGTTCAAATCTCAGTCAGTCTGAATGCAGCTTCACCACAATTATTATTAGTAATAGGGCATGCGATTAGTGATTTACCAATCGCATTATCTGCAATCAATTTGACAGTACAAAATGGTCTTTTGTCTGGCAGTGTTCAATTCTCAGCATGGGGGAATTAATGTTGAAATTAGATCAAAAACAAAAATGGATATTGGTGCTAACCGTAGCTGCATTTATTTTTTTAGGTTGGCAAGTCTATAGCTTAATTAAAGATGATGTTTCATCACATATTTCTAAAGCGAGCCCCAAGGCTCCTGTCTTGACGAACAGTGCTTCTGTAGCCGATAAAACTGCGGTAGTTTCTGAGAGGTCGTCTAGTGCACAATCGACGGCAGCTCCAAGTGCTCCTTCATTGCAAAATTTGCCTAGAGTACAGGAAGAGTTGCCAAAGAAAATGTTAAGGTCGATTGAATTTCCTGGGCATTCTGAATATGTTGAATTAGCAAATGCCTATGAGCTCGCGAAGATGCGACATCAATTGTTGGTAGAGCAAGTCGCTATTGCGGATGCAGAGCAAAAGATCGCTAAGATGAATCATGAGGTGGGCCCTGCTCCGACCGCAGGCCCTAGGGTCTTACGTTCCTCTTCTGAATCGGATGGAAGTTATCATTTGGTATCTGTCGCTCAATCCTCAGGTGTTTGGAGTGCTACTTTGGTGCGAAATGGACGATATCAAACGGTGAAAGTCGGCGCACATTTGGTTCCTGATATTAAGGTGCTCGCTATTGATGATGAAGGTGTGTTGATTCAACAGGATTCAAAAGAGAAAAGGATGGGTTTTGATGACTAGAGGCAGGCCCTAGTCTAAAATCGGAAAATGCTATACTCTTATCCTGTAATCACCAAAAAGGAATTTGCGATGTTATTTTTATTTAGATCCTTACTATGTTTATTAGCTGTCCTTGCCCTGAGCGGATGCCATCGCTCCCCTCTGATGAATCAAGAGGACTCTCAGCCTTCACTGAGTCACTTACAGAGTTTTGGAATACAGACCATTACTATGGGTGATACGGTTCGTATTATTATCCCGGCTCGTGATATTTTTATGCCTCAAGCCCAAACTCGAGTGATGACAGCCCAGCAGCCTGCCTTGTTGGAATTAGCTAAAGCGCTTAAATCTTATAAACACAATTCTATTCGTGTGGTGGGTTATACCAATAATATGGGTTCTTCTAATAGTCGGTTCAATCGATCTTTCTATCAGGCTGAATCAGTTGCAGCATATCTTTGGAATGCTGGGATTCCGATTCAACAAATCACGGTGGTGGGTATGGGTTCTGAGGGGCCAGTCTCTAGTAATGCCACTCCTGAGGGTTCTGCGGCCAATAGCCGAGTGGAGATTTTGATTAATTAGGGTGTATGTTCTTTCTTCAATTTTTGGGAACGGGCTTGTCGGGCTTGAAAAGCGCAGCCCGACCTACACCTATATTAACTGGATCCCGCGGACGGGCCGCGGGACGAGGGCTTAGTGCCAAGCGTTAGCGCGGCCTAACAAATCAACTTATTCTTTTAACGCTGCCACCCAAGCTGCAAGACATTAGCCTGATCTTGGCTATAATTGTTTCGACTTTGTGGGTATTTATAATAATTAACTACACTGTTTTTATAAGCAAAACTGTGCATTGCCATAATAGGTAATGTTTCTGCAATACCAGAATCTTGAGTTGAAACCATTACATCATTAGCGCGCAAATATCGTCCCATGAAGCGGGCATTGCCTTTGAGCTTCACATAAAGATTATTCGTAGTGCCTGCCAATTCCACCAGACTTTGTTGCTTGCCCACGATAGAAAGGCTAGGGCTATTGATCCAGTGGATATGAACCTGCCCATTTCCTAAGGCGATTAATTGTTGTAAATGAATTTTGACATCAGACCCGGTTACTACGGCATGTCCACTTACCTTTAATTGATTGAGCTGGGGTAGACTAACTTGAACCTGTGGGGCAAGATTATTAGAACCTAGGGACCCTCCTGCTAGGCCGCCACCGCTGATTTTTAAAGTGTGGTCACCAGGCCTGATCGAGACCGATTGATATTTACCTTTGCGTAAAATTTGCACTGAAGTTTGGGCGTCAGTCGTTGGTTTTAGGATAACTTCTACATTTCCGCTGACACTTAAGGCATTAATGGCAGCAAATGATTGCACATTTGTGGAGTATTGAGGGGGTAAGTCGGGAGTCTTGGCGGCAGCCTCTATGTTGGATACAAAAGCGAAGGTTATGGGACAAAGGCTTAAGAATAGAACTAATCGGCGCTTATTCACTGTGATACTCCCTGTATAAAATCTAAGAGGTATTATAGACCAACTTTGCCATCTATATAAGTCCAGCGCTTATCTATTAATTGGAATTCACTGATTTCATGAATACAGTGTTCCTTGAGTTGATGCATATAGAAGGCTTTAAATTCTACAAAACTTTGCCGGGGGTTTTTAGGATTGACCTGACTATTGATAACTTTTAGACCCTGCCATTTAGCCTGGGTCGCCCATTCTCGAGCAGCATTTGCATCAAAGTCCTTTGCCGCTGGCCCTGCCATGGTTTGCTGAATATAGTTAATTTTAGCTTGGGTATAAGCGGTATATCGCGAGCGCATTAGGGCTTCGGCAGTAGGGGGATTTTTCTGCTGATCGATATAGAGTCCGCAGCAAAAGTTATAATTGAGTCCCGACTCACAAGAGCAGTTCTTAGGTTTCATAAAATATAGCCAAAGATTATTTAAAGAATGGTTGAATTTTACCATTAGTTTGTTTAATACTGTGATAATGAATTATAACAAAAATCCTCTTCAAGCGAGTCTACTCGTCGCCCTCTCTGGAATTCTATACGGATTTCTAGGTTATTTAGGCACTAAACTTATAGAAACAGATCTCTCGATTTCGATGATGTTATTCTGGAGATTCACCATCGCAGGGCTTTGGATGTTGATATTCTGCGTGAGGTCTCATTGTAAAACACAGTCTTTTAGTAAAGTGAATAAACGAGCTTTATGTTATATGTTTGTCATCGGTGCGATCGGCTATACAGGGTCCAGTGGATTTTTCTTCGTGGCGAGTGAATACACTGGGACGGGACTTGCGATGGTGATCTTTTTTTCCTATCCGATTGCAATTGCCTTATATAGTTGTTTAATGCACAAGAAAGTTTTAAAGCTCGGGACAGTCTGTACTTTAGTCGCGATCACAACAGGGTTATTTTTACTCCGGGATTCTTCTAATCACCCTATCAGCTTGTTAGGCATTTTCTTTGGCCTACTGTCATCTATCACCTATGCTTTTTATGTGATCGGTTGCAAACGCTTTTCATCGCTTAATATGGATTCTGCTATTCTCACCACAGTGGTTTGTTTCTCTTGTTCAGTCGTGTTTTTAGTATTGGCCTTATTCAATCATAGTTTGGCATTCCCAAGTTCTTTAAAAGCTTGGATCTATATTTTAGGTTTGGGTATTTTTGTAACGGCGATACCGATTCAGCTGATGTTGGAAGGATTGAAGCGCATTAGTTCCCTACGAGCTTCTATTATTTCTGTGCTAGAACCTTTGGTCACTGTTTTGGTGGGGGTGCTTTTATTGAATGAATCGATTTCTACCATTCAGATGGTAGGGGTGATTATTTTGTTAGGAAGTACCTTATTGATTCAATTTCAAAAAGAGCTGTAGGTTGGCGCCAAGAGAAGCGCGACCCAACGATGATTTTAAATCAACCTCATCTTCGCGATCAAGGCCTCAAATGCTTGTCCACGATGACTGATTTTATTTTTAATAATCGGTGGCAGTTCAGCGGCCGTGCAGCCTTGGCTAGGAATATAAAATAAAGGGTCATAACCGAAACCTAAGGTTCCTCTAGGATGCACTAAAATATCACCTGACCAAGATCCGAATCCGATTAAGGGATTCGG
>CAIQCE010000209.1 GCA_903870185.1 uncultured Gammaproteobacteria bacterium | reverse complement strand
TCAAAGCTGCTAATTACACACAATAAAAATTTACTACTGAGTCGTGACATTATTCATAGTTCTGAACAGCGCGAGGAAATTGCAAATGAAGTGCAACGATCTTGGGTATTTTGTGAAAACCAATATCAGGCTGATCTTAGTAAAAAATGTTTAATTACTGTTAATGATACAGAATTAGCGCATTTAATCAGCGAGAAAATAGAAGCCGAAACGAGCGTGCTAAATATAGCGAATTTAGTTCAGGCGGATGAGAATACTTTAAGTCGTGTATCGAACTTGAGCTTAGTCTCATTAGGCGGCGCTTTTCGAGGGGTGATAAATTAATGCAACAGATTAATTTTTATGATTCGCTTAAAAAATCGAGCCAATATAACATCGTTCTTGATAAAGCTTTGGAATTAATATTTATCGCTATGATTTTAATTTTCATACCCTGTGTAATTCAACTCCTTATTATCAGTTATCATAAAATTAGAACCTCTATGTTAAATTCACATGTGCAGTCTCTTCAAAACGATATTCAAGACTTGACAACCAATGTGTCCAATGTAAAAACTTATTTGCAGATTGAAAATGAAGAACAATATTATACTCAGTTGATTAGTGATTTTGATGAATTGAAAAAAAATATTGCAATGAGTCAGCAATATAAAATCTCTCCTTATTTATTAGCTTTGGCAAACGCTACTACTGCACAAGTATGGCTTAGTGAAATTTCCATTCAAACGACTAATCTAGGCATTATTTTAAACGGTCAAGCCACAACGGCTAATTTTGTTCCAAACTATATTATTTCTTTGAGCAGGCAAAGCATATTTTTTGGAACTGATTTTAAGGTGCTACAAGTGAACCATGCCCAAAACTCCCCTTATGTTAATTTTGTTTTGAGTAATTCATGATAAAGAATATCTTTAAATTATTGGAAACAAAATATAAGGCTCTTAAAGACCGGGAACGTTTCACTATTGTGCTTTGTACGCTTGTTTTGATTATTATTTTTGGAATCAAGATTATTTTTCTATTAAATGAAAATCGTGGTACTTATTTTCAATCTCATAAAATCGCTGAACTTAGCTATGAAGCCACAAAAAATCGTTACGATATTTTTTCTCAGATACAAAGTGATCCCAAGATTCTTGAAAATGAAGCAATAAAACTCCAATCTTTGAAAGTCACACTTTTAAAATTACGCGCCGAAAAAAACCAATTTAAAAAAACCGTGATGCCTCATAATCGACTGAAGAGCTTCCTGACTCAATTGCTTGCGGCAGAGTCTGGTCTAAGTCTTGATAATTTTACAGACCACCCTAACACTAATAACATCGATCTTCAGTTTCATGGTAATTATTTTGCCTGCCTGCATTTTTTTCAAAAATTGGAAAATTCAGAGTGGTATTTACTGTTTGATCATTTTGATTATAAAGTGAACAGCTACCCTATGGCCAGCATTCAAGTAACCGTTTATACACCCTCATCGACTGACCCATGGCCAAATAAAGGGGTTGTTGAATCAGCCACTTCAATCATTCAGAAGGCTCAATCTGTGTTGAATTCGAGTAAAACGGTCGGGGTATATGGATGAAATGGTTTAGTTGGATGATTTTAGGTTTCTTTTCTGTCATCGCGATGGCAGAAACCGCCTTGCTGGACCCCACCCAGCCACCGGGCTGGGTCGGAGATGTGCACGATCTTCCTATCCCTAAGGATTTAAAGCTCAATGAGATTATCACTAACCCGCCACGAGCTATCGCTATCATTAATGGTCAAAGGCTAGGGGTGGGGAGTACAATCGGTGGCTATTTTATTACAGGAATTAATGCAGATGTGGTATATTTGCGCAATGCTAACGGGATCTTTAAGCTCCCTTTGACTTCGTCAATTAAGTCTTTCTCTCAATCGGATTTGAGTAATGTAAAATTGAATAAAAGGATTGTGGTTCAGTGAATAGTGGCTTAAAGCAGGTTTTCAATTACGGTTTAATGATTGGACTTTCCCTTTTGCTCTGTGCCTGCAAGACTGTCCCGCCGCGCACCCCAACTGCGGGTACTGATATCTATAATACTTTAGAAACAGGAGCTGGTGAGGATCGCGTCCTGGATATCCAGGAAAAAGCCGCTAAGGCTCGGGCCTTTAGGATGGGAAATGCGCTTTTGCCCCCTCTCAAAGTGGAGCAACCTGTTTCCAAGCATAAATCAGGGCGACGTTTTAATGTTTCGGCGAATGCTGTGCCGGCCTCTGATTTTTTTATGAGCTTGGTGGCCGACACTCCCTACAACATGCTGATACAACCCAATATCTCGGGAACCATCACTCTCAAACTTAAAAATGTCACCATTGATGAAGCCTTGGAAGCGGTAAGAGATCTTTATGGTTACGATTACCAACGGACTCGAACGGGTTATGAAATCTTACCGGGTACAATGAAGACTCAAATTTTCACAGTCAATTATTTGGATATTAACCGTAGCGGTAGTTCACGAACTCAACTGGTTTCTACCGATCTGGCTCAATCTAACTCCAACTCAAATAATGGTAATACAGGGTCAAATACTTCAAATCCTAACCAAAATAATAATGGTTCTAAAGGATTACGCTCAACAGGCTCAGGCAGCACTGTCACGACAAAGTCGGATTATAATTTTTGGAAACAGTTAAAAGAAACCTTAGAAACCTTGGTGGGTAATAAGGAAGGACGTTGGATTGTGATTAATCCGCAAGCCAGTACAGTTATGGTTCGTGCCTATCCCAAAGAGCTGCACCAAGTGGCTGAGTATTTGGACCACATTCAAAAAAACTTGCAAAGACAGGTCATTATAGAAGCTAAGATTTTAGAAATTCAATTGAATGACGAGTATCAAGCCGGTATCGACTGGAAAGCCTTGGGACTCAGTCAGAATGGTACAGCAAATGCTTTTTTACCCGACGAAACAACGAATGGTTTCCTTGCCTTCTCGGGGAGTATGGATAACAGAAATTTTTCCACGCTGATTAACTTGCTTCAATCTCAAGGTAATGTTCAAGTGCTCTCCAGCCCTCATATTTCTACAGTGAATAATCAAGAAGCTGTCATTAAAGTGGGTGCGGATCAATACTTTGTAACCGGGTATAATTCTAACGTTACGCCGACTGGCAATACCAATACCACCAGTCAAAGCGTGAACTTAGCTCCATTTTTTTCAGGCATTACCTTAGATGTAACCCCGCAAATTAGTAGTGGTGGAGATATCATCCTATATATTCATCCTTCTGTTAGTACGGTGACTAATCAGAACACTACCATTCAATTGAGTAGTGGTGGCTCCTCGGCTAATCCCAATAGTAATCTGACTTTGCCTTTAGCCTATAGCACCATTCGGGAAACGGACAGTGTGGTTAGAGCCAAAAGTGGGCAAATTATTGTGGTAGGTGGATTAATGCAGCACAGCACTACTGAGCAAGTCTATGGTGCCCCTGGATTAAGTAAGCTACCGTTTGCGGGAGCGGTTGCACGTAATACTAATCAGATGTCTAAAAAGAGCGAATTGATTATTTTACTAAAACCAATAGTCGTGGATAATAAAGTTTGGCCAAAACAACTTGAAAATTCAGCCAATCGGGTGCATCGTCTTAATCGTGGTTTTCATGTTGGTTCTTTGCCAGAAGTTTTTGGTAACCAAGCAGAGGCTAATCCTTAAGGGTGTCCTATGTATTTAGAGTATTTTAACCTTAATGAACTGCCTTTTACTTTAACGCCGAACACGCAATTTTTTTGTAAATTACCGAGGCATCATGGCGCATTAAATGTATTGCTATTTAGTCTTCGAAGCGGTGAAGGGTTTGTTAAAATCACAGGACCTGTCGGTGCCGGTAAAACCTTATTATGTCGAATGTTATTAGATGCTTTAGACGATAGTTTCGTGACAGCCTATATCCCTAATCCTGAATTAGAGCCCTTGAGTTTACGCAAATCTTTAGCGCGTGAGCTTGGAATTAATGCGGATGCATACAATGATCCTGGTGAACTCTTGCATGCTTTGGTTGTTCGCCTTGTAGAATTAAATTCTGCTGGAAAACGTGTGGCTTTAGTGGTCGATGAGGCTCAAGCTTTACCGACTGAAAGCTTAGAAACTTTGCGTTTACTGACTAATCTTGAAACGGAAAAACATAAATTGCTTCAGGTGGTGCTTTTTGGCCAATCTGAATTAGATGTCCGTTTAAATCAAGGTGCTTTAAGACAACTTAAACAACGTATTTGCTTTTCTTATACTCTCCCTGTGTTAAAAAAACGGGAAATAAAAATTTATATTAACCATCGTCTCTCTAAAGCAGGTTGTCAAACCACTAATTTGTTTAGCCCACTCGCTTGTTGGCTTTTGTATCGTAAATCACAAGGGGTTCCAAGATTGGTGAATATTTTATGTCACAAGGCTATGTTATCCGCTTATGGTCGCGGTCATGTGGGGATTTCTGCGAGAGCCATGTGGGAGGCCGTTCGCGATACTGAAGCGACTGAAACTAATATCAGCGTTAAGCATTTACCATGGCCGGCTATTATTGGCCTTAGCTTAGCTTGTGCGGCTGGAATATATTTGTATTTTTGGAGTCGATATTGAGCCTCACGAATCAAATGTTAAAAAATTTGCAGCAGCGCCGAATACAGGCAGCAGATTCTCAAGCCGCTATTAAAGGGTTACACCCTATTCAAGATATTCCTCGATCGAAGCTTCCCTTGTATCTCATTTTAGTTCTTTTATTATTAATTGCGGGAGCATTTATTTGGGATAAGTTGGGTCTTTTTTCGGCTGCACCTGTGCATGTTACTGCTCCTACCACTATTCTTAGGGTTAATCAGTTGCCAACACAATCTCCTGCTGCAACTACTCCTGCAATTAGTCCGTTACCAACACAACCTCCTGCTGCAAGTACTCCTAAAATTAATCAGTTACCTGCAGAGCCACCTGCAGCAGTTTCTCCTCGCACACTTTCTTCGGTGCCTTCAAAACCGGCATCACAGAAAACGGTGGAAAATTTGCTGACTCAAGCGCCACAAACAGATTCGCAAGAGGTAGTGGTTAAATCAGAGGTTCATCAAAGTTTAGAAGAAAAAATAAATGAAAATTATGATGATGCCTTGCATTTAGTTTCAGAAAACAAAATCAGTGATGCGATAGAAATTTTACAAAAAATTTTGCAAATCGTACCCGAAGATGAAACCGCTCGTACGACCTTAGCCACTTTATTGATTCAGCAAGGCAAGGCGGTGGCAGCCGAGGAAATTTTAAAAGAGGCTTTAGAAAGAGATCCTAAAGATTTACCAGCGACTATATTATATGGCCGTGCATTGGTCAGTGAAGGTCAATACGAACAAGCTTGTCAGGTTTTACTCGAAGCCTCAGACTTTGCGGGAAATGATCCTGATTATACGAGCCTGTTGGCGGCTATTTATCAGCATCTTGGCAATGCAGATGGTGCTTTAGAACTCTATCAACTTCTATTAGAGCAAGATCCTAATAATCCACGCTGGCAATTAGGCTTGGCTATTTCATTAGAACAATTGGGTGATAATAACCGCGCCTTAGAAGCTTATCAAAAGCTTAAAAACAGTCAGCAATTAGGTCCTGAAATTTTAGAATATGTGCATGCGCATATTCGAGCTTTGGGAGCTTCCTAAATGGCCAAGTTTTGCTATCGGGGGCGTACTTCCGGTGGTCAATTGATTCAAGGTGAGCGTGAAGCCATTCAAGCTGAAAGTCTGGCAGAAACCTTAATGGCCGAAGATATAATTCCACTCAATATTACGAAAATCGACACGAAGCCTTCTTTTTTAGATCAAGAATTGTTTGCTTCTTCCAGAAAAATAAAAAAAACAACCATTCTGGTTTTTTATCAACAAATGCATCATTTAGTGAGAGCGGGAATTCCACTGCTAGTAGCCGTTAGTCGTTTGTTAGAAATTGCTGAAGATAGTGTTTTGATTGAGGCTTTACAAGGCATTCAAATGAAATTATCAAAGGGTGAAAGCTTTTCAAATGCCGCTAGGCAATATCCTCGAGCATTTTCAAATGTGGCTATTAGTTTGTTAGCAGCCGGTGAAACGAATGGACGCATGGATCAGGCTTTTGAGTTGGCCGCTAAGCATTTAGAATTTGAGGTAGATACCTTGAAAAAAATTCAGCAGACTTTGCGTTATCCTCTCACTGTTGTGCTGATGGCATCCGGAGCCATGATTATTTTAAATATTTTTGTGATTCCGGTTTTTGCCAAGTTATATGGCAGTTTCAATCATGCATTGCCATTACCCACCCGAATATTGATTGCTATTTCTACCTTCATGCATGACCATTGGTTTATTTTATTGTGTCTAGTGACTCTACTGGTAGCCAGTACCCGCTATTTTTTAAATCGATCTCCATTGAACTATCTCTGGGCTCAATATCAATTAAAAATTCCTATCATAGGTGAAATGATTGAGCATATTTTGATGGCGGGTTTTGCACGCAGTTTAGCTTTGCTGCTCAATTCTGGCGTACCTTTAACACAAGCCTTAAACTTAGTTTCCAAGATCAGTGATAATATTTATGCAGAAGCCAAAATTTTAAAAGTGCGTGAACATGTCGAGCGAGGAGAAAGTCTAGCTCAAGCTGCTAGATCCGCTCATTTCTTTTCTTCTTTAGTGTTGCAAATGCTGGCTATTGGTGAGGAAACGGGGAGTAACGACAAAATGCTCGAACAAGTCGCTGAATTTTATGAGGAAGATGTCAGAACCAGTGTCAGCCGCTTGGCAGCTCGAATGGAGCCTATATTACTTTTAATTTTGGGCGCTATGGTCTTAGTTTTGGCGCTCGGAGTATTTTTGCCTATGTGGGATATGACCAGTTTTATAAAGTAATCATTTGAATCAAAGAATTTCCTGACACGGGATCGTTTTCAATAGCTTCGTAGTATACTGTTTTTCAAGATAACTTAAGCTTTATTAACTTAAAAGAGAAAGAAATATGAGAACTCACCTGCAGTCTGCCAAACAGGCTGGTTTTACGATAATTGAATTAATTGTGGTTATTGCCATTTTGGGTATTTTAGCGGCTGTTGCGGTCCCCCGTTTTATTAATGAAACCAGCAATGCCCGGGCTGCCGCAATGAACGGTTTGGCAGGGTCTTTAAATAGTGCCTCTGCTATGGTTGCAGCTGTGTACGCCTCTAATGGCTATAATGGAAGCAGCCCAATAACAATGGCTGATGGGACTACTGTCGCTATCGTTCTTACTCATAGTGGTAATCCAGCTGGTTGGCCAGATGTAATCAGCGGTGGTATTGATAATGCTGTTACAGCTGGAACACTAGCAGGCTTTGCTTATACTCCCGATTTATCAGGAGGTGTAGGTGTATTTAATTTTGAGAGCGGTGCAGTCGATAAATGTAGCGTGGGCCATGATGCAGGTACAGGTGTTGCGACAGCTATAACTAGCGGCTGTTAATCTACTTTAGCTTAGGGGACCTTTGGGTGTTTTTTTTAAATCGGAAAATCTATGGCCTAAAAGATTGTTTTTATTGGATTTGTAGTCTACTATTTTCCAAGACATTTTACTTAGTTAACTTCAGGGAGAGAACGATATGAAAGCCCGCTTACAATCTGCCAAACAGGCCGGTTTTACGATAATTGAATTAATTGTAGTTATTGCCATCTTAGGTATTTTAGCTGCCGTTGCGATCCCTCGTTTTATCAATGAAACCACGAATGCTCGGACTGCTGCTATGGTTGGTTTGGCTGGGGCCTTAAATAGTGCCTCTGCATTGGTTGTAGCGGCTTATAATGCAAACGGCGACTTTACCGCGACTTCAGTAACAATGGCAGATGGTACTTCTGTAAATGTAATTGCTTCAGCTGCAGATGGTTGGCCAGATGCAACTGCTTCCGGTATTCAATTGGCTGTTACTGCCGGAACAATCTCTAGCTTTGCTATTACCCCCTCCCTCACACCGGGCGGTACAGCTTTTTTTGATTTTAGCCCTGCTGTTACTAATTGTTTTGTGACCTATAGTGATGTTACGGGTGTTGCAACTGCAACTATTAGCGGCTGTTAATCTGCATTAGCTTAGGGCATCTTCGGGTGCCCTTTTCTTTTATGGGCTAGTATCATCATGCTTTCTCCACTTAAATTAGGTAATTTACTTTTACAAGAGGGCTTGATTACTGAGGCACAACTGCAACGCGCTATGGAGCTTCAGCAATCCAATGGCGGAACTTTAGGCCAGGTTCTGGCGAGTCTCAATTTTCTCAGCGAGCAGCAATTTTTAGATTTTTTTGCCAAGCAATTAAAAGTCCCTTTTTTTGATTTAAAAAATTACGTCGTTAATTCCAAACTTTGCCATGCATTACCCGAATTTTTAGCTCGTTTATACCATGCCCTTATTATAGAAAAACAAACCGATCATTATTTAGTCGCAATGGTAGATCCCTCCAATGTTTTAGCGATTGATCAATTTAATCAAGTCTTAGATTTACCGATCAGACCCGTTTTAGTGAATGAACAAGATTTAAATAGAGTCTTGGATATTGCCTATCGTCGTACAGAAGATATTAGCACTTTTGCTCAAGCGTTGTCTCAAGAGTTAGAAGAGGGACAGGATAAAATTATTGATAAATCGGTGGTAGATGTGGTGGATGCTCCGATTATTCATTTGATTGAGTCTTTACTAGAAGATGCAGCTCAAGTGAATGCTACAGATATCCATATCGAGCCTAATGTAGAAGGAGTTCGATTTCGTCTTCGGATAGATGGAGCTTTGCAAGAACAGCGTGTTAATGAAACGGCCATTATGCCTGCCATTGCCTCACGTTTGAAACTGATGGCAGGATTGAATATTGCTGAAAAGCGCTTGCCTCAAGATGGACGTTTTAGTGCGAGAATTCAAGACAAAAAATTTGATGTGCGTTTGTCTTTTATGCCAACGCCTTTTGGTGAATCGATAGTCTTGCGTTTATTACATCAAAGCGAAGGTATTACCCATTTAGAACAAACGGGGATGTCGGGTCAAGTTTTAGAAAATTTTCGCCACTTACTAAAAAAACCACATGGTTTAATTTTAGTAACAGGTCCTACTGGTTCAGGTAAATCGACGACCTTACATGCAGGATTGCATGAGTTGAATCGTCCTGAAATTCAAATTATTACCGTTGAAGATCCAATTGAATACTTTTTATCTTGGGCCGTACAAATTCAAGTGAATGAAAAAATAGGATTAGATTTTGCCACTGTTTTACGGGGCATTGTTCGTCAAGATCCTGATGTATTATTAATTGGAGAAATGCGTGATAAAGAAACAGCTGCGATTGGTTTGCGTGCTGCATTAACAGGGCGCCTAGTCCTTTCCACCTTACATACGAATGATTCAACCGGCGCCATTTCACGTTTGGAAGATTTGGGTGTGGAAAATTACATGATAGGTGCCACTGTACAAGGCATCTTGGCGCAGCGTTTAGTGCGACAGAATTGCCCTCATTGTATCGCTGAAGATACCTTCAGCTCTGATCAAAAAATTTGGCTGAGTAAATTAGAAATAAAACTGGATGGTGTGCAATTTAAAAAGGGCCAAGGATGTTCTTTTTGTTATAACACTGGTTATCAAGGGCGTGTTGGTATTTTTGAGTTACTCACATTTAATGAAGCCATGTCGGAAGCTTTGAGGAATAATGATCACCTCGCATTTTATAAGCTAGCTCAACAAAGTTTGGACGGTCAATTATTGGCACAGGATGCATGCCGTTTAGCCATTCAAGGTGTGACTAGCATTGAAGAAGTAATGAATGTGGTTAATGAAGGTTATTAGGGGCCTAACGTCTAGATTTTACTGCGAGACTTTCCAAAATGTAGATTGGTCCCAAGCGCAGCGCGGGCCACGTATATAATATGTAGGGTGGGCAAAACGAAGTGTGCCCACCATTCAACATATTCTTTTTTAAGGTGCCAGTCACCACCGTACCATCCGCCATTATCACACTCGTGGCACTAAAATCACCCTGAGTCTGATAGGCCACTTGCACTAAACTAGAGGCTTCATTAATGGCTCTGCTAAACTATTAATTGCCACAATATGGCTTAACTTATTAGATAGAGTTCCGCAGTCAGATGACCCCCAATACCCCTAAAACTATCCACAATTTTATGTATAAATGAGGTATGTAATGTGTATAGAATAGGGTAATTATGGTCTTTTGGCTCAAAACCCTAAAGTTATCCACTTTTATACCAGGATTCAGACCCTCCAATACCAAGATTAGACACAAGAAAAAATACCTAG
>CAIQCE010000208.1 GCA_903870185.1 uncultured Gammaproteobacteria bacterium | reverse complement strand
CATAAGAATCATTTAGGGTTCGCCCACGCATATAGGCAAGTGGTGCAATCTCAATCACATTGCTTTCAATTAATTTGGCGACTTTTGTGCCACCTAAAATATCATGTAAAGCATCATAAAGAGGTCTAAGATAAGGATCGATTTTCTGACTTAAATCTCCGGGAAGAAATCCTAATTTCTCTCCTGCTTCCACAGCAGGACGTATCAATACAATGCGATTGACCAATTCAGCTTGTAAGGCTGATACTGCTGCAGTTACTGCTAGAAATGTTTTTCCTGTCCCAGCCGGCCCGATCGCAAAATTAATATCATACTGGTGTAGTGCTTGAAGATATTTTCGTTGATTGGGTGTTCTCGGTGTTATAAATCCGCTGAGGCTGTTGACTCTAATGTCTGTTTCATATTCTTCTGTATCGTCGGGTTCGCGATCATGTAATAAAGCTTGGATATGTCGAGGAGTAATGAGATCTTGAGACTCGGTCTCGGTATAAAGTGCTATTAAAATTTTAGTGGCTTTTTCTACAGAGTTAATATGACCCTGAAGAGAAAATTTTTCGCCTCGATGCCTGATTTTAATCGACAGATTTTTTTCAAGAAGTTCAATATTAGAATTTAAGGGTCCGCAAAGATTATTCAGTCGGCGGTGGTCAGCAGGAATTAATGAAAAATTTTCCGTGATCACTTTAGTCACTGATCACTTCTCCCACTAAGGAAAAGGGTTTGACTTCCGCAATTTTTATATCGATCATTTGTCCAATCATCGATGGAGCTCCAATAAAATTAACGACTCGGTTGTTTTCAGTGCGTCCCGTTAATCTATCGGGATTGCGTTTGGAAGGGCCCGTCACTAAAATTCTTTGAATACTGCCTTCCATGGCTCGACTAATGGCAAAGGTTTGTTGTTCAATTCTGTCTTGCAAGATATCCAAACGTTTTTTCTTTACTTCCATTGGAACATCATCTGGCAACTGAGCTGCGGGTGTTCCTGGGCGTTTACTATAAATAAAACTATAGGAATTATCGAAGCCTACTTCATATATTAAGTTCATCGTAGCTTCAAAATCTGAATCTGTTTCACCTGGGAAGCCCACAATGAAATCTGAAGAAATGCAGATATCAGGACGTACTAGCCGAAGTTTTCGAATCTTGGATTTATATTCTAGCGTTGTATAATTACGTTTCATCGCAGCTAGAATTCTATCAGAACCACTTTGAACGGGAAGATGCAAGAAATTGGCCAGCTTAGGTTCTTGAGCATAAGCTTGAATTAAATTATCTGAGAACGCTGAGGGATGTGAGGTTGTGAAACGGATCCTTTCAACTCCATCGATTGCAGCCACGTAGTGAATTAATAGCGCTAAGTCAGCTGTGTTGCCATCATGCATTATTCCTCGATAGTCATTCACATTTTGACCTAATAGATGAATTTCTTTAACACCTTCATTCGTTAAAGTAGCAATTTCGCCTAACACATCATCAAAGGGGCGGCTGATTTCTTCTCCACGAGTATAAGGAACTACACAGAAACTGCAGTATTTGCTACAGCCTTCCATGATGGATACATAGCTTGCTGGGCCATCCGCTCGAGCAGCAGGCAAACGATCAAATTTTTCAATTTCCGGGAAGGAAATATCGACTTGCGGTTTCTTTTTCAGGATCACTTCATCGATCATTTTAGGCAGTCGATGTAAGGTTTGAGGTCCAAAAACTAGATCAACATAAGGGGCTCTCTTAATGATGGTATTGCCTTCTTGGCTAGCTACACACCCACCCACCCCTATGATTAAACTAGGTTTTTTTAGTTTTAGGGGTCTCCACATGCCCAGCTCTGAAAAGACTCTTTCTTGGGCTTTTTCACGGATAGAGCAGGTATTAATTAAAATTACATCGGCATTATCAGCATCCTTGGTTAATTCTAATCCATGGGATTCTTTAAGAATATCGACCATTTTTTGTGAGTCGTATTCATTCATTTGGCAGCCATGTGTTTTAATATATAGGGTCTTCATTCTGTCTAATCTCTTGATACTTTGAAACTATAATATGGCTGACAAAAGTACCCCTTTAGCTGAAAGAGTACAAGCTTTATGCACATTTTGGGAGGCTGAGAAGGCGAAAATAAGGTACAATGTTGCATTAAAAATGCCTTCGAGCCATATCTAAAAAGGAAATGAGTTATGTTAGCCTGTTTTGCCCTCGATTTAGATCCCAATAGTATTCCTATTATTCCTATTCATAGTGAAGATTTGGCAGCCTGGTTGGCCACCCAAAATTCTAGAACCCAGCAATGGGTTAAGAATACTCAATTTCTGGCTGATCCAGGAACCATTTGTCTTGTGCCAGGGGAAGAGGGTTCAATTCAAGAGGTTCTATTTGGAATTGGGGGGATTCGAGATTTTTGGATTTTTGGTAGTTTGCCTTCTCTAGTGCCAGAAGGGAATTATCACTTGATTGGTGACTCATGGAGCCATGAGCATTGGCAGGAAGTTTTGATGGTATGGGCTCTAGGTTGCTATCAATTTGATCTTTACCGAACATTAGCCCCATTTCAGGTGAAGCTTTTTTTCCCTGAAAGCAGGGGTGTGGATGAGCTGGAAGCAATGATCACAACTATCTACCTTTTAAGGGATATGATCAATATGCCTGCTGAGGTATTTGGACCTAGTGCATTAGCTGAAGCAGTTAGGAGTGTGGCATCAGAATTTGGAGCTTCTGTTAAAGAAATTGTGGGAGAAAAGCTACTCGAGCATAATTATCCACTGATTCACGCGGTAGGGCGTGCTGCCTCAGATGCACCAAGACTATTGGATTTAAGGTGGGGTAATCCTACTCACCCGAAAGTAACCTTGGTGGGTAAGGGGGTTTGTTATGACACGGGTGGATTAAGCATCAAATCTACAACTGGCATGATATTGATGAAAAAGGACATGGGTGGTGCTGCACATGCTTTAGCTTTAGCACGTTTAATTATGTCAGCCGAATTGCCAATTTCATTACGTCTTTTGATTCCTGCTGTAGAGAATTCAATTTCAGCCCAAAGTTATAGACCGGGCGATGTAATTGTTGCTAGAAATGGAGTTAGTGTAGAAATATCGAACACTGATGCAGAGGGACGTCTGATTTTAGCGGATGCGCTTGTTGAGGCTATGAGTGATGAGCCAGAATTAGTTCTTGATTTTGCTACGCTAACTGGAGCTGCGAGAACCGCATTAGGCCCGGAAATTCCTGCCTTAATGTGTAATGATGACGAAGAGGCTGAGGCTTTGCTTGTATCTTCAGAAAAAGTGAAAGATCCTATTTGGAGATTACCTTTGTATCATCCTTATCGGGATATGTATTTACACAGTAATATCGCCGATATCTGTAATACCTCCAGCAAAACTTATGCAGGGGCCATATTAGCGGGATTGTTTTTAGAGCTTTTTGTTGATGATAAGGTGAAGTGGGCTCATTTTGATTTGATGGCTTATAACGATACGAGTACTCCAGGGAAGCCTGTCGGTGGTGAAGCGATGAGTCTTCGAGCTTGCTTTGATTATTTAAAAACAAAATTTGGATCATAATAATACCTTTAAAAATTAGCTATTTTGCCTTAAGACGCGGCGCGGGCTTTTCGAAAACCGGAATGTATGGACTAAAACAAAGTATTAGGGTCTGCCCCTAAAGTCATCACTTGGCTGCAAAAGCGGTAGAGTCGGTTAAAATCACTCGAAATTATCGTTAAATAGTTCACTATTACTCTCAAATTTCAGGCGATTTTTCCTCGGCTCCCTACTTTTTCGCTCCTACCGAGACTCTAGGGGCAGACCCGAGGCAAAATGGCAATTTTTAATTATTGGATTTGGGGATTTCAGTGACCAACCTCATCGACGTGCTCAATTGCTCCATCTGTAGCCAAGGTCGTAGCCATGCTATAACTTGATAAGATGATGCATTGCCGGGCACATCAATGACCTTGATCTTCGCTTCAGCGAGTGGGTATTTTGCTTTGAGTTCTTGTTTAGATTGTGCATTTCCATTGACATAATTAAGTATCCACCGATTAAGCCAATCTTCTGCTTCAGAGGCATTCATGAAGGCTCCAACTTTATCGCGAGCCATAATTTTTAGATATTGGGCAAATCGCGAAGTAGCCATAATATAGGGAAGTCGACTTGAAATAGCCGCATTTTCTGTGAATTCATTTTGATCATATCGCTTTGGTTTTTGTAAAGACTCAGCACCAAAAAAAACAGCATAATCTGTATTTTTATAATGGCAAAGTGGTAGAAATCCCAGTTGACTCAATTCAGATTCACGTCTATCCGTAATATTAACTTCGGTAGGACATTGGTATTCTGAATCAGAGTATGGGTTGGATAAATTAGAAATAGTATAAAATGGTAAATTTTCTATTTTCCCTCCTCCTTCTGCCCCTCGAATAGCTGTGCACCAGCCATATTGAGTAAAAGCTTGAAGCATTTTTTTTGCTAACAAGTAAGCTGAGTTCATCCAACAAAATTGATAAGAGTCACTTTGAGTATTAGAGTTAGAGAGATCAATGAATTCATCAATGTTTAATAATCCGGATTTAATGCCATCAAAAGTATAAGGAAGTCTAGCTAAAGTTCTCGGCAAGGTTAAATATAGAAAACGAGAATCTTCCTGCTCACGCAATTGTTTCCAAGGGATATGCTCATTTCCCTCCATTCGATTATTCAGATCCTTAGGTTTGTTAATCTCTGTCCAAGAGCTTAATCCAAAAACCTCAGCAGAAGCAGCGCTGATGAAAGGGCAAAATGCAGCGGCTGATATCTTAGAAATATTTGATAATAATTGAATATCATTCTGAAGATGCATAAATTCATAATCACCAATCAGTATGGAGTAGGGCTCTCCACCAGGAGAGGCAAATTCTTGATCATAAATTTTCTTATATAATTCACTTTGATCAAATGAACATGATTGAGCTATATCATCTGAGAGAGCTAATTTATTTAAGTGTAGTAATTTTATTTTAGAATTATTTTTTGATTTAGATTTAACAAGTTGATGAATTCCTCTCCAGCTTCCTTCAAGTTGGCTAAACTTATTATTATGTAGAATGATAGAAATTTGTTTTGAAATCAATTGGTCAATTTTTTTGATGGTTTCTTGTATAGTATTAATGACAGATCTATCCCAAATTATCATTCCCTTCATTACTTTTTCACTTAATGATTCGATAGCTAAATCAATAACAGGATTTTCATGAGAAAATATTTCTAGGTCATTTTTGTAAGGATTCATTCTGATTCTCCAGGTCGTAAAATAAATTATTTGATAGTAATTCTTCGCTGTCTTTTATTAATCTTTCTGGGTTCTTTAAATATTCTTCCAATCTACTATTTATTGATTGAGAACCCTCTGAAAGATTGATTAATTCCATTAGCCTTAATCTAACTTGTTTTAATTTAAACAAAGGTTCTATTTGATCGATTAAATTTTCAGGTTCAAAATCTTTCATTGAGTTGAACTTCAAATTTACTTCAAACTCATGCTCACTATTTGATAATTTGCTAGGTATTGATAACTTAAGTTTTGGGTTTAGTTTCATCATTATGCTGTTGAAATTATCACAATCAATTCTTATAAATGATCTTTTGTCGAGTGGTGGTATGTCAGTATTGTCGGCACAAAAATCACCGATAACACCAACAATAAATGGT
>CAIQCE010000207.1 GCA_903870185.1 uncultured Gammaproteobacteria bacterium | reverse complement strand
GCATTCAGGGGTCAGGCTCTGCATCGACCCCTTGCTCCCTACGCCCCCTTAATCTTCCTCAACACATACTGCAAAATACCGCCGTTGCGATAATATTCCACTTCAATTTCCGTATCGATTCTGAGCTGCAGTGGAGTATTTTGAATTGAACCATCGGCACGAGTGATTTCCAACAGCACTTGAAGATTTGGCTGAATCCCATTTTCTAATCCCTTGATGCTCAATGTTTCAGTTCCATTAAGCTTCAGTGTTTTTCGATCTTGCCCAATTTCAAAAGCAAAAGGGAGTACACCCATGCCGATTAAATTGGATCGATGAATCCGCTCGAAACTTTCAGCAATGACGGCTTTGATGCCCAGCAGCAAAGTACCTTTAGCGGCCCAATCTCGAGAAGAACCCGTGCCGTATTCTTTGCCCGCGATCACGACTAAAGGAACTTGATCCGCTTGGTAACGCATGGAGGCATCGTAGATCGACATTGTTTGTCCATCGCCTTGATATTGGGTGAATCCACCTTCGGTGCCTGGCACCATTTCATTTCGGATTCGGATATTCGCAAAAGTGCCTCGTACCATCACTTCATGATTGCCGCGACGAGAACCATAAGAGTTGAAATCTTTGACTTCCACTCCTTCAGATTTTAGATATTGCCCTGCAGGGCTATCTGCCTTGATCGCACCTGCCGGTGAAATATGGTCGGTGGTGATGCTGTCACCTAGTACTGCCAAGATTCTCGCCTTTTCAACGAGAGGCACGTTATTGGCTTCCGCACTCATATTTTCAAAATAAGGAGGATGTTGGATATAAGTCGAATTCGCATCCCACTCATAAGTATCCGAATCAGTCACCGGCATCGATTGCCACTCGGGTGTGCCTGCAAATACATCGGCATAACCTTTTTGATACATTTGACTACTGACTTCAACCAGAACGGCTTGGATTTCGGCATTGCTAGGCCAGATGTCTTTAAGATAAACGGGCTTTCCATCGGGAGTTTCAGCCAAAGGTTCTTGATCGAAATTAATTAAGGTAGAGCCCGCCAGCGCATAAGCGACCACGAGGGGAGGCGAGGCCAGCCAATTGGCTTTGACCTGAGGGTGAATTCGACCTTCAAAATTTCGGTTGCCAGAGAGTACGGCGCTGACAGTAAGATTTCGATCATTGACCACTTTTGCAATTTCATCATCTAAGGGACCGGAGTTTCCAATACAAGTGGTGCATCCATAACCTACTAAATAAAAACCGAGTTGATCTAAGGCGGCGCTCAACCCTGTTTTATTCAAATATTCAGTCACGACTTTAGATCCAGGAGCTAAAGAAGGTTTCACCCAAGGTTTAATCTTTAGTCCTAATTCAATCGCTTTTTTGGCGACTAAACCCGCAGCCAACATCACACTAGGATTGGAGGTATTCGTACAGCTTGTAATCGCCGCGATCACGACAGAACCATGATCGAGTTCTTTAGGATTAGGTTTGGACGCCTTGGGATTGGTTTCTTCAATAAATTTCGCAGAGGCTTGGGGCACTTGACCCAAAACAACTCGGTCCTGAGGTCTTTTAGGACCCGCAAGGCTCGGCAAGACTTGGCTTAAATTAAGTTCCAGAGTCGTTGTATAAACAGCTTCGGGGGTGAGCTCATCGTGCCACATGCCTTGGGCTTGGCTATAAGCTTTGACGAGTTCGATCGTTTCAGAGCTTCGTCCACTGAGCTCTAGATATTTAATGGTTTCAGCATCGATAGGGAATAACCCACAAGTTGCACCATATTCGGGCGCCATGTTCGCAATAGTCGCTCGATCGGCTAGGGTGAGATCCTTCAAGCCAGCACCAAAGAATTCTACAAATTTGCCAACCACTCCATGTTTACGCAGAATTTCGGTGACCATTAATACTAAGTCAGTCGCTGTCACGCCTTCTTTGAGTTGACCGGTGATTTTGAAACCAACCACTTCAGGAATAATCATGGAAATCGGTTGTCCCAGCATTGCGGCTTCCGCTTCGATACCTCCAACGCCCCAGCCTAAAACACCGAGACCATTGATCATCGTGGTATGGCTGTCCGTTCCGACTAGAGTGTCAGGATAGGCCCAATTTTTTCCATCGCGAGTATCAGACCACACGGTTTTAGCCAAAAATTCTAAATTCACCTGATGGCAGATTCCTGTTCCAGGTGGTACGACTCGGAAATTCTTAAAGGCTTTTTGACCCCAGCGAAGGAAAGCGTAGCGTTCGTGGTTTCGCTCCATCTCGAATTCCACATTGTCGTGGTAGGATTTTTGATTGTGCCACTCATCGACTTGAACCGAGTGATCGATCACCAGGTCGACGGGGCAGAGAGGATTGATTCGTTGGGGGTCTCCCTTCAAATTCGACATCGCAGTTCTCATGGCGGCGAGGTCGACCACCGCAGGCACGCCTGTGAAATCTTGCATCAAGACTCGGGTAGGGTAATAGGCAATTTCATGTTCTGAGGTTTTAGTGTTCAGCCAGTCTGAAAAGGCTTGGATATCAGCCGCCTTAACCGTGAGGCCATCTTCAAATCGCAGCAGATTTTCCAATAAAATTTTCAAAGAGAAGGGTAAACGGTCGATCGCTTTAAGTCCCTTTTCTTCAGCGGCTTTTAGACTGCAGTAGGTGTAGGACGTATTATTGACATTCAATTCACGTTTTGATTGAAAACTATCCAGCATGACAAGGCCTCAATGTTCGTTGGGAAATAGGTTTTCAATTCTCTGCTGATCGCGGAAAGATGTAAAGAGATTGAGTGATTTTGGTACCAGTTATGTACCGGGTACGTAACTGGTACTAAATTTTAGCAGCCTGGTGCTGGTAATTTTGAATCTGTTGTTTCAGCAGCTTTAGTTACTTCTACAGTATGTCTCATGCAAGGGGCGTGTTTTTCACCATGTGCACAAAAACCACCTAGCTTCACGTGTCCATTCTTTACAAGTGCTCTCCATGCATCTGACCCTTTTTTATTATGGCCATTAACCAAATGGTCTGCAGCTTTGAAATGTGTGTTTTCTGCGCAATCGGGTCTGGTACAAGTTTTAAGATCTGGAATAACGGGGGGTTTGGCGGAGAAAGCTCGAGCTAAAGCAGGCGGTTTAGCACTAAGGGCTACAGTTAAAAATCTTCTCATGATTATGAATATCCTTGTAATTAAAATTGATGAATGTTTTTACCGGCCAAATTATCTCATCAGGATTTAATAAATAGCAAAATCTTTCGGTTAATTTGCATCAAAGAAACAGAACAGTCAGTAGGCTAAATAATATCTTCCAGTTCTACCTGTAACACCTTAGCAATGACTTTTAAAATTTTGGCAGTGCCTGTTCGTTCGTTGCTTTCAAGTTGGGAAATATATTGGCGTGATACTGAAACATGTTTGGCTAATTCTGTCTGCGATAATTCTCGATATTCTCTGAAGATTTTAATGGGATTTTCACCTGCTGCAACTTTTTCTACCAGTGCTAGAGGGAAGCGTTCGCTTTTATCATTTTTAGAGGCTTCAATTATTCCCTGCTCCGTCGTCCCGCGGCTCGTCCGCGGGATCCACCCCTTTCTTTTTTGTATTCTGCCTAGGTTCTCATTGTCGGGCTCGCCCTGCGTCGAGTTCATCTGGTATTTTAGCCAGATACCTATGCAGGGCTTAGCACCGACCTACATTTATTAATAAGCCAGAGGACGACGGGTTTTGTCTATGTCGAATAGATTAGGTGCCAGGCACCATAATTCATTGATTTTTGTGCTATAGTTTTAGCCTCGAGATAATTTAGATTAAGGAGGCTAGCATGCCAGGTTGGTTTAAGAAAAAAAATATAGATGCAACTCAAGGAGCGGCTCCTGAAAAGCCTAGCTATGGGACAACTGGAAGCCATGAGGATATCACGAGGCTTTCTAGTGAAATACAGGAACATTTTTCAACGCGTGAGCCGATTATTCCGCAGGAGGCCGATATTGATCAGCTTGCTGCGAAGGGGACTAGTCTTCAACGGGCCGTAATAGCTCTTGTCGCATCTTTGCAAAAGACGCACCCTAATTATAGGTATGATGGATATAAATTATATGAAGATCATGGCTCTGAATTAAGCCAGGGCGCTTTAGGCCGGTTCTATGACCAATATCTGCGAGCAACTCGAGATCAGTATAAGGGGGAGCCCCCTCATTCTGAGCGAATTAATGTATCAAAGAAGGGTACAGATTTAGCTGCGAAATGGGGTGCACTAATGCAGGATGTGGCAGCTTATAGAGCTGGTAGAGTTAATGGCGCTCAATTTAATACACGTTATTTTGGTATTGGATTTGGAGTATCTAAGTCCGCGAAAGTTGCAGCAGCTGATTTATTAGCTCATGCAATGACGTGCGAGGCTGGCCGAGCAAACTTAGCTGAAGTATTAGCTGGACCCAAAAGTCCGCTCAAAACAGCTCTTACCCAAGGTGCGCTTAGTGAATTGTGTGCGAGATATAAGAAGCTGGATACAGAGTTGCGTGACCAGGTGGACGTCCAAGTAAGTCCTTCTGCTCCTTAAGGCCATTTCTGCACGGCGCTAGGCACCGTGCCTGCAAAAACGAATAAATTATTTTGTTAGGCCGTGCTACGCTTGGCGCTAACCTACATAATATACAGCGTGGAGTAATTCCTACTACAGTTCTGCTGATTTTATAAATTTCACTTCTCCCCTTGAATTCTTGACTCGAGTCCCAATATGTCTATGATGGGCACTCCCAATGGCGGCGTGCCGAATTACGAATTTGTTTCAATTACATTTGACTGAGGAGTTAAAGATGAAAATTAGACCATTACACGATCGTGTTGTGATCAAGCGTTTGGAAGAAGAGCCAACATCTGCAGGTGGAATTATTATTCCTGATTCTGCGACTGAAAAACCGGCTAAGGGTGAAGTGGTTGCTGTAGGTCCTGGTAAGGGTTTGGATAATGGACAAGTCCGCGCTATCGATTTGAAAGTGGGTGACAAAGTTTTATTTGGTAAATATGCCGGTACTGAAGTGAAAGTAGACGGTGCTGAATATGTGGTGATGCGTGAAGACGACATCATGGGCGTATTGGGATAATTCAATCGATTCAAACTGTTAAATTATAGAAAATTAAAGAGGAAATTATTATGTCTGCAAAAGATTTTAAATTTGGTTCTGAAGCCTTAGCGGCTTTGATGGAAGGCGCCAACGTATTGGCCGATGCGGTTCAAGTCACTCTAGGACCTAAAGGTCGTAACGTGGTTTTGCAAAAATTCAGCACGCCTACCATTACTAAAGATGGTGTGAGTGTCGCAAATGAAGTTGAGCTTAAAGATCCATTTTCTAACATGGGCGCTCAAATGGTTAAAGAAGTGGCGTCTAAAACTTCTGACTTGGCGGGTGACGGTACGACTACAGCGACTGTATTAGCTCGTGCGATTTTGGTGGAAGGATTGAAGGCTCGTGCAGCGGGTATGAATCCAATGGATCTGAAACGTGGTGTTGATAAAGCTGTTTTGGCTGCCGTAGAAGAATTGAAGAAAATTTCCAGACCTTGTGCGGATGATAAATCTATCGCTCAAGTGGGTACGATTTCTGCTAACTCTGATGACAGCATCGGTAATCTTATCGCTGAAGCGATGGCTAAAGTGGGTAAAGAAGGTGTTATCACAGTTGAAGATGGTTCTGGTTTTGAAAATGAATTGGATGTCGTTGAAGGTATGCAGTTCGATCGTGGTTATGTTTCTCCTTACTTTATCAATAACCAACAAAACATGAGTGCTGAATTGGAAAATCCATTCATCCTCTTAGTGGATAAGAAAATTTCTAATATCCGTGAAATGTTGCCTATCTTAGAAGCCGTTGCGAAATCTGGTAAAGCTTTGTTGATCATCGCTGAAGATATCGAAGGTGAAGCTTTGGCTACTTTAGTAGTAAACAACATGAGAGGCATTGTGAAAGTTTGCGCTGTTAAGGCGCCTGGATTTGGAGATCGTCGTAAAGCGATGCTTCAAGATATCGCGACTCTAACGGGTGCAAAAGTGATTTCTGAAGAAGTCGGTTTGACTTTGGAAGGTGCGACAGTGACGGATTTGGGTACTGCAAAACGAATTGTAGTGACTAAAGAAAATACCACTATCATCGACGGTTCTGGCGAAACGGATTCTATTAAAACTAGAATCGAACAGATTCGTGCTGAAATCAATAATTCCAGCTCTGACTATGATCGTGAAAAGTTGCAAGAACGTTTGGCTAAATTAGCAGGCGGTGTAGCAGTGATTAAAGTAGGTGCTGCAACTGAAGTAGAAATGAAAGAGAAAAAAGCTCGAGTAGAGGATGCATTGCATGCGACTCGTGCAGCGGTTGAAGAAGGTGTAGTGCCTGGTGGTGGTGTTGCTTTGATTCGAGCATTGAAGGCTTTGGATAAAGTGGACGTTCTTAATCACGATCAGCAAGTCGGTGTGGATATTACTCGCCGAGCGATGCAAGCTCCTCTTCGTCAAATCGTGGCAAATGCGGGTGAAGAGCCAGCGGTAATCTTAGCGCAAGTAATGGCAAGTAAAGATGCACAGTATGGTTACAACGCAGCAACGGGTGAATTTGGCGATATGATTCAAATGGGTATTTTGGATCCGACTAAAGTAACTCGTATGGCATTGCAACATGCAGCTTCTATCGCAGGTTTGATGATCACGACTGAGTGCTTGATCGCTGAGCAGCCTAAGAAAGATGAAGGCGGCATGGGCGGCGGTGGTATGGGCGGCATGGGTGGAATGGGTGGCATGGGCGGTATGATGTAATCCGTCCAGAAATTGTTTTTTTGCCTTAATACTTTGTTGTG
>CAIQCE010000206.1 GCA_903870185.1 uncultured Gammaproteobacteria bacterium | reverse complement strand
TGGATCAATACAATAAGGATGCAATACTTTTGCCCCCGCCAATGCAATTTCTCGAGCCTCATCAAAACTGAGTTGCTTCAGTAATCGAGCAGCAGGGACCCAATGCGGATTAGTGGTATAAATCCCAGGAACATCCGTCCAAATTTCACAACGAATGGCTCCCACCTTAGCTGCGATATAAGCAGCCGAAGTATCAGAACCTCCACGACCCAAAAGGACAGTATGCCCTTGACCATCTTTCGCAATAAATCCTTGAGTGATAATCACTGCTGCATTAACTTCATTAATCTTTTTAATTAATTCCAGTTCAGTATTGTAATCACAAACAGCTGATAAAAGATTTTGAGCCTCACTGAGCTGTGGATTTTCTACACTCAAAAGCCATTCCCGTGCATCCTGCCAAATGCTATCGAGCCCTTGCTGCTTTAAAAATAAATGACCTAAGCGAGTTAATAATATCTCGCCGAATGCCATGACTTGTGCCTGCACAGCGGCACTGCTCTCACCTATCAAGCTGACCCCCTGGACCAAGCGGGTTAAGCGATTGAAATCCTCTTCCAAAACAGAAACATTGACTTGGAGTTCAGCAGCAAAATCTCGATAACGCTGCAAAATCGCGGATAGAGTCTCTTCATAATTAGCATTTTGAACAGCCTGAGTGACTAAGCCATGCAACTTATCTGAAATGCCAGAAAGCGCGGAACATACAATGATTGGCCTCAAACCCTCAGCCAATCGCTCACGAATTTGATCGACAATCGTCAACCAATATTCCTGCTTAGAAACACTAGTGCCTCCAAATTTTAAGACAACAAACAAGGCTGGGTGCGATGAGCTCATAATAGTTCCCTAAATCACTATTTACGGTATGGAATTGTGTATGAAATTTTTCTATTCTATCGACTAACTCACTGAATGCGAAGTTTTTTTGATACTCTGATCGACCATTTATTACCCCGACGCTGCCTCCTGTGCCGGATGCCAGGAGCCGATAACAGCTTGCTCTGTCGAGAGTGCTGTATCGAGCTCCCTTATCTGAAACATGGCTGCAATCGGTGTGCTATTTCCCTGCCTCTAGAGGCCCCACCACTCTGTGGTGTCTGCCTGAAAACCTCGCCGCCCATGGATAGAACCTTTGCCTTATTTCATTATCAGGAACCAATTTCACGCTTTATCACCCAGCTTAAATTCCATGAGCAATTGGGCTATGCTCAATGCCTAGGAATTTTACTCGCTCGAGAGATAAGTAAGAATAATGATAGCGCTAGGCCTCAAGCCTTATTACCAGTCCCTCTCCATACCACACGACTTCAAGACAGAGGATTTAATCAATCACTGGAAATCAGCAAGGTAGTTTCCAAAGAGCTTAAAATTCCGATCTTAGAAAGAATCTGCATGCGCCATAAAGCGACAGAGGCCCAATCTCAGTTACCCGCCAAACTTCGTAAAGACAATATTCGAAATGCATTTAGCCTCATCAAACCCCTAGAATATAAAAATATTGCTATCATCGATGATGTACTCACGACGGGACATACCGCCATGGAACTGAGTCAAGTGTTAAAAAAAGGCGGGGCTGATCGGGTGGAGGTGTGGTGTTGTGCAAGGGCATAGAAACAGCAGTTCCCGCTGAACGCGGAAAGGGTTATATTTAAAGGATTTTAACTGGACTAAAAAATTATTTTTCGTAAACTTTGCCTTCACACTGAAGGAGGTATTCAGGATGGA
>CAIQCE010000205.1 GCA_903870185.1 uncultured Gammaproteobacteria bacterium | reverse complement strand
TAAAATTACAAAGGTTGTTCAGAGTATCGATCGATTGGGTCCTATCAACTTAGCGGCTATTGATGAATATAAAGAAGTCAATGAACGCAAAGAGTATTTAGACCAACAGCAAAAAGATCTTTTAGAGGCTTTGGAATTGCTTAGAAATGCTATTCAGAAAATTGATCGAGAAACACGTACTAAATTTAAAGATACTTATGATAAAGCGAATGAAGCTTTTCAAGCTTTATTCCCTCGAATCTTCGGTGGCGGTAAGGCTTACCTTGAGTTAGAAGAAAATGACATGTTAACTTCAGGAGTTATTGTAAAAGCACAGCCTCCAGGAAAGCGAAATTCAACTGTTCATATGCTATCTGGTGGTGAAAAGGCTTTGGTGGCAATTTCTCTAGTGTTCGCTATGTTCCAACTTAATCCGGCACCATTCTGTGTGCTAGATGAAGTAGATGCACCGCTTGATGATATTAATGTTGGTCGATATTGCCAATTAATTAAAGAAATGTCTCTAAACACACAATTTATCATTATCAGCCATAATAAAGTCACTATTGGTACTGCTGAGCATTTACTAGGAGTGACTATGCAGGAGCCCGGTGTCTCGAGGATGGTTGCTGTTGATATGAAAGAAGCTATTGCGATGGTAGAGTGATTTATCCTAGATCTCTGTGGGAAAGATTGGTTTTTAATAGAATAGTGGGATAACTTAGCCATGATTATGAAGATACTTTTGCTGCTAATTTTAGTATCAGTCTTAGTTTGGTCTGTCATAAAGCTTATTGCATTAACGAAGCGGGAAAAAACGTTTCGAAAAGCTTATCAAGAGCCAATACTAAATACTGAATCTAATTTTGATGATGTAGTTGTTATTCGAAAAATAACAAAACAAGAGCCAAAATTGGAAGATAGTGACAGTATTTTAGGTCTACGGTCATCAAAAATCTTGCCTAAGAAGCCTGAAATACAGCGACGAACAAAGCAAGAATCCTCAGCTATTATCATCCATATGATGGCACCTCAAGGAAAACCATTTGTTGGTTACGAACTACTACAGTCTTTGTTAGCAGCAGGCTTGCGATATGGAGAGGACCATTTTTTTCATAGGCATGAACAACGCAGTGGGAAAGGCCCCATATTATTTAACTTAGCCTCTGCTAAAGCACCTGGGACATTTGAATTAGCCAAGATGGGAGATTTTTCATGTGTCGGTTTAAGTTTTTTTATGATTTTAGATGATCGATTAGATAATGTTGTTGCATTAGAAACGATGATTGATACAGCTAATCAGCTTCTAGAAAATTTAGGTGGTGCGCTATGGGATGAACATTACAAACCTCTGACTATGGATAAAATGACTGAATATCGTATGAAAGTTCGTCAGTATCAAGAATCCCTTCGAATTCCTGATTTTTTCAAGCAAACACAAGAAGTGTAAATTATTGTGAGCTCTAATTTTAGAAATGAAATTGAGGCGCTTCGACATGAATTAGAAGAGCATAATTACCTTTATTATGTTCTATCAGAGCCAACTATTCCTGATTCCGAATATGATCGATTATTTAAACGATTGGAGCAGTTGGAAGCTCTACACCCTGAGTTATTAACGCCTGCTTCTCCTACGCAAAGAGTAGGTGCATCTCCGCTAGAATCCTTTAATTCGATTAAACATACCGTACCGATGCTTTCTTTGGGGAATGTATTTGATGAGGATGAGCTAAAGGCATTTAACACTCGTATTCAGCAAAGATTAGAGACTTCAAATGAGTTTGAATATTCAGCTGAGCCTAAGATGGATGGCGTTGCAGTCAGTATTCTATACAAGAATGGTGAATTTTTTAAAGCAGCAACTCGAGGGGATGGTTATGTCGGTGAAGATATTACAACCAATATCCGTACGATCCATGCTATTCCTTTAAAATTAAGGTCCACTAAGATTCCTGATTTCTTAGAAATCAGAGGTGAAGTATTTATGCCTAAAGCAGGTTTTCTAGCTTTGAATCAATCATTAGAAAAACTGAATCTTAAGCCATTTGTAAATCCACGAAATGCAGCTTCAGGAAGCTTGCGACAACTTGATCCCAAAATTACTTCCACCCGTCCTCTTAGTTTTTATGCATATGGAGTTGTGACTGTTAAGAATTATGAAGCATTCTCAAAGCATAGTGAAATTATTCAAGCATTACGAGATTGGGGAATACCAGTTTCACAAGAAACAGAGGTGGTAAAAGGCTTGTTAGGTATGTCAAAATATTATCGAGAAATTTCTTTAAAAAGAGATAGCTTGCCTTATGAAATCGATGGTGTTGTCTTTAAAGTTAATTCTATCACTTTGCAAAATGAATTAGGATTTGTGTCTCGAGCGCCTCGGTGGGCAATCGCGTATAAATTCCCAGCTCAGGAGCGTATCACTGAAATTATCGCAATTGATTTTCAGGTGGGTAGAACAGGAGCTGTCACGCCGGTTGCAAGATTAAACCCTGTTTTTGTCGGTGGAGTGACTGTCAGTAATGCGAGTTTGCATAATTTTGATGAGTTGTATAGAAAAGATTTGCGAATAGGCGATAGTGTGATTATTCGTAGAGCAGGAGATGTGATACCAGAGGTTGCTGAAGTAATTTTGTCTAAACGTCCACCGAATGCTACATTAATTGCACTTCCAAAACATTGCCCAATTTGTGGGAGTGATGTTGTGAAAGCAGAGGGAGAGGCTATCGCTCGTTGTATGGGTGGTCTATACTGTCCAGCACAATTAATCCAGTCTATTCGACACTATACTTCTAAGCGTGCCATGCATATCGATGGCTTGGGTGATAAATTAATTGAACAGTTAGTTTCAAAAAAAATAATCAATGATGTGACAGATCTATATCAGCTCGATGAAATAGTATTATCTAATTTAGATCGCATGGGGCCTTTGTCGGCTCGAAATATTTTAGAGGCTATTGAGCATAGTAAGGCGACTACATTTCCAAGATTTTTATATGCATTGGGAATTCGAGAAGTAGGGGAGGCCACAGCTACTTCATTGGCAAAACATTATGGAAAACTTGAAGCCTTAGTTGAAGCTGATCTACCAAATTTAGAAAGTGTCCCTGATGTAGGGCCTATAGTAGCAGCTCATATTCATGCATTTTTTCATCAACCGCATAATTTAGAATTAATTCAGAAGCTTCAGCGTTATGGTGTTCATTGGGATAATATTGTAATTAAAATAAGAACATTGACACTGGATGGTCAGACTTTTGTCTTAACAGGAACCTTGACCACGATGACTCGTGATCAAGCTCGAGATTCATTGGAATTATTGGGTGCAAAGGTTACTAATAGCGTTTCTAAGAAAACCTCTTATGTGATAGTAGGTGAGGATGCTGGTTCAAAATTAGATAAGGCACAGGAGCTAGAAATACCACTTTTAGATGAAAATGCATTCATTCAATTTCTAGCTAGGGTTTCAAAAGAATGATGTTCTGTTTTTGATCAAACATCGTTACCGTTGTTTTACTGGGTCTGCCTGGTACTTGTACTTGTATTTGTTATACAATTTGATATTATGTTCGAGATGGCAAAATTAAGGAAGATTTTCTAATGCTCCTTGGTGGTCTATTTTGATAATAGGCTGATAATAAATTGTGTAGTGCGAAGCCCTGTAAATTTAAGTACTAATGAAAAGGATGCTCGTTATGCTTTTATTTGATTTGCACGATCAGGAACCCAATTTACTAATAATCCCTTATATAAAATCTCCTAATTTAAAAACTCCTAAAGCACAAAGAGCAATTTCAAGATGTTTTTAAGAGTTCCTTAAGTTATGTTATATAGAATATTAGTGATGCCGCTGAATAGTTGAAGTGGTTAAGGAGATAAAGATGAGCAGAAAAGACGCTCTCGCTGCTGCAGTAGACGGATTTGGCCAGGATGTCGATTCTCCTCGCAGACGCTTACTTCAACGATCAGAACAATCTCAAGAACAAGTTCCTTTCTCCCCCCATAATTCATCTCAAGTAATGCTTACACCTCATGCATCAGCAGCTCTCTTTAGATCACATAGATTATCTGATGCTTCTCAAAAAAGTGTTCCTGTCACTAAAGTAGTCAATCTAGATGAACTGAGTTTAGATGAAGAGCAAAAATTAAATCTCATAAATAAGCGTCTTGATCGATACAGTCGCTCTGCTTTAAAATTTGCTTTTTTGAATTACTTTCTAGCCTTAATTATTACAGGTTTAGTTGCTGCTATTTTATTTGGAATAGGCGCAGTTCCATTGTTATCCTTGGCACTTCCTTGGTTATTAATGGCAGGCACCATACTTTGGAGTATGATCTTTATTTCAAGATCTATTAATAAAACCAATACTGCAGGCCGTGGTGTTGCAATGGTTATTAGTCTTGCCACTGCACTTTTATCTTTAGTGAGTGCCCAGCTATTTATGCCATTAGAGTTCGCATTTATAATTGCATTGGGTGCTTTTTTAGTTAATTTATTATTGTATCGAGATGATGTTCCTTCGGTAATAAATAGTAATTTTGAAAAAATTCAAAATTGGATATCAAATCTTAGAAATTTGAAATCTGGAAAAAATATAAAAACAGCTGAACCTTCCCCAGATTTATCAGCAGAAGATAAGCATAATGCAGCTAAAAAAACTATAAGTTTGCCTGAGCGAGTAGTTCGATCTTTTTTTGCATTTTCTAGTCATGCCCTAGCAATAATTACGGGTGCTATTTTAACAGCGGGGCTTTGGCACTCTTGGACAAGTGGCTTAGGTGATTTGCTGGGCATTCTGCATCTTCCTATGGCATTGGGTGGTGTATTAGGGGCGCCTTATATTTTAGTGCCTTTAATGGGGATTATTTTTTTGGCGAATTATGCATTTGTCCAGCGAGGTGTTAAATCGGCTGTAGAGTATTTATTTGATTCTGTTCGTGTGATTCGATTTGGGGCTTATCAGTATATTGACAAGAGCAGGAAATTAGTCACCAAGGCTATTTTTTCAACTAAACATTTCGATTCCATTAATAAAGAAGGAAATATTGCTTCTTTGAAGTTTTCGGGAGGGGGGAAAGCTTTTCTTTTATATATGTTTAATATCAATTCTGATAATAAAAATGAAAATTGGAAAACCATGACCCCCAAAATTCTTGCTTTCGTACTATTTAATTGCGGGCTTGGGCTTTTGATTTCATTTATCGGGCAAAAAGCTATAGTCGATTTTAATATAACATTTATCACTGCTATGCTGCCTGGAGCGCAGTTCCTTCAGATCGCAGAAGTTTTTACTGCATTTTTAATAATTGCTTATTTGGCTCGTGTTAGTTTAACAGCTTACCGATTTGGTTTTGTATTAACCCGAATTAGTGAAATTATTTATAAAATAGGGGATAGCTGTGTCAAGGCTGTTTCATCAGGAAATTATAAATTTGATATAAAGGCTAAATTAAAAAATATTAAAATCTGGTATTTTAATTTTGTGAAAGACCAAGCACTGACTCATGATATTGATTCCCATCTGGAAAAATTATTCGTTTTGGCTGAGTGGAAATTATACCGTGAAGCGATGGTTAATCGAATTTATAATTCTAATAAAAAGTGGGCTTTGACTTTTTACTGGCATTTGACTGCTATCATCATTATATTAAAAAATGCTTTGACTGTATTTTCGATCCTATTAAATGCTGCAGCAAATGGAATGATTGCAGCACAAAAAGCACCCGCAGAAGGTAGCTGGCCCGTAGTAGGTGATACAACCGCTAAGGCAGTGAGCAGCGCTGCCACTTCTGGGGTTTCAGCTGCTTATACTGCAGAAACAGTCAGGCAGGACCGACTAAAAGTTGCCATTTTAGAAAATCAGGGGAATACACAGGATTCACTTGATAAAATATTAGCTGTTGCTAATTCTGAATTTGTTCCTGCTCACCCAATCTCACAATTAAATCCAGAAGGTTTACCAGTACGCATGCCTGTATCTAGTAATTCCCCCTTGCCTCAAACTCCACCTAGAAACCTTAAACCTTCAATTACCCCTCAGTCAGCAGAAAGACAAGTTTCAGGTGCTTCTTCAGGGCTAGAGTCAGTTGGACGTATAAGTTTGCATAGTTCTGAAACAACCGCATCTGTTCCATCACCGGCTGAATCAAGTTTTCAGGCCCCTGCATCTGCAATTTCTTTAAGTGCTGCAGCCCCAGCGACTCCTCCACAATTGGAAGTAGATACCCCCTCATCATCAAGAACTGCGCCACCCTGTGTCGGTTCCTACACTAGAGATACAGCTCCCGCAAAAGATAACAGAAGTGCTTCTGCTACTGGTGCCGCAGAAGATCTACGACCTCTTGTCATTACTCAACAAGAGGTTAAGAGATTGCGTCAACAGCAGCATGCACGGTTACAATTGACGCCGAAGCCAGGTGCTGGGGCGGAGGGATGTGATGCACTAGGGGAGGAGGCTGATGTTAATCTCACCGTTCAATTATTGGAAGAAGGATTGGAAGGCGGAGGTATTACTTCTACTGCTTCTCATCGGACACTTTCTCCCCTTGCTATGCCGGTAGAAGGTCGTGCTGCTGCAGCTATGCCTCAGCCAGCAATGGGATTAGCAAGGATGTTTCCTCCATTTGAATCAGGCTCTGGGCGCCCACCAGTTCTTCCACCAAAAAGGTCCTCCAGCAGTGGTTTTACTTCAGGAGCTCCGTGTCTGTTTTCTGCTCCCTCTGCAGGGAGTGCTGAAAAATCTCCTAACCCATTAAGTGCGCTTCCTCTTTCTGCTGATTTTAAAGCTGCTATTGGGAATGCTCCAAATTGATGCCAAATAGCTTTTAGCTCTTGCTGTGGTCAATCAGAGTTTGCTAAGATCCAATGCTATGAAAAAACAAACTAAATATACGGCTAAAAAGCCTGATCAGCAGGGACTGATTCAGTATACAGCAGAGGAAGACTCTGTCTGGAAAGTTCTATACGAGAGACAAATCCAAGTAGTGCAAAATCGAGCCTGTCTAGAGTTTATAGAGGGTTTAGATCGGCTTCAAATGCCTTTCGATCGGGTTCCTCAGCTGAATGACATCTCGAAAATTTTGATGCCTTTAACAGGTTGGTCAGTAGTCTCAGTGCCTTCACTAATATCTACCGATCATTTTTTTACTCTTTTGAGTCAACGGCAATTTCCTGCAGCTACTTTTATCCGTATTCCAGAAGAATTGGATTACTTAGAAGAGCCTGATATTTTTCATGAATTCTTTGGTCATTGCCCCTTATTAACCCATAAGGTCTACGCTGATTTTATGCAAAAATATGGACAAATGGCATTGAGCGTACCGGAAAATGACCGTGAGTTTCTAGCTCGTTTATTTTGGTTTACAGTCGAATTTGGATTAATTAAATCGAAAGAGGGTTCCCGTTGTTATGGAGGTGGCATTTTATCCTCAAAAAATGAGACTATTTATGCCATAGAAAGTAATCTACCTGTTCAAAAGAATTTTGAAATCTTAGATCTGCTGAGGACTCCATATAGAATCGATATTATGCAGTCTATTTATTTTGTGATTCAAGATTTCAATCAATTATATCAATTGCTAGATTCTGATTTGGGTTCTGTCATTAATGAAGCTCGTCGATTAGGTGAATTTTCACCCAGTTTTACGATCACTAATTATAGTGAAGAAAATGATGAATGGGTTACTTGTTAAAAAATTTGGGAATAATTAATGTCAGATATACCACTACATACATTGCGTCACTCTTGTGCCCATCTAATGGCAGCCTCAATTCAAAAGCTTTGGCCTTCAGCCCAGTTTGGGACCGGTCCTGCTATAGAAAATGGTTTTTATTATGATGTTCTTCTGGATCATCCATTGGAAGAATCTGATTTAGCCAAAATAGAACTGGAAATGAAACGTCTAAGAAAAAAGCGTGAGCCTATAGTTCGAACTGAAATTCATATCGATGAAGCCATTCAGCAAATGATTGATAAGGGTCAAACTTTTAAGGTTGAGTTATTAAGACTCTTAAAAGAAAAAGGTAGTACAGCGGTAGCCAAAGAGACAGGTGATGAAGATGCCGTTGATATGAATGCTGATGCAGGTGTTGATACTGTATCTTTTTATCAATTAGGTGAGTTTGTAGATCTGTGTCGAGGTCCACATGTTGATCACACAGGATTAATTCCAAGTTTTAAATTAACTCATTTAGCAGGAGCTTATTGGAGAGGGGATAATACAAGGCCGCAATTACAGCGAATCTATGGTCTTTGCTATGAAACCCAAGAAGAAGTTGATCAAGAAATCTGGAGAATGGAGCAAGTTAAGCTTCGTGATCATCGACGATTAGGAAAAGAACTCGAGCTCTTTAGTTTTTCAGATGATATTGGCGTGGGTCTTCCACTTTGGTTGCCTAAAGGAATGGTGTTGCGTGATGAGCTTGAATATTTAGCTCAAAAAGAAGAGCGTAAAGATGGTTATAAGCGAGTTTCTACTCCTCAATTAGCTAAAGAAAAACTTTATTATTGTTCAGGTCATTTGCCTTACTACAAAGATGATATGTACCAGCCGATCATTATTGATGATGAAAGTTATTATTTAAGACCGATGAATTGTCCACATCATCATAAAGTTTATTTAGCTTCAAGACATTCTTACCGAGATCTACCCTTAAGAATCAGTGAATATGGTCAGGTATATCGTTATGAATTATCCGGTGCATTATCTGGTTTAATGCGAACTAGAGGATTCTGCCAAAATGATGCTCATATTTATTGTCGATTTGATCAAGCAAAAGCTGAATTTTTAAAAGTAATGCAGCTGCATGTTCGATACTATGAATTGATGGGTATTAAAGATTACTATATGCGTCTTTCTCTCCCTGATTTATCAAAATTAGATAAGTATGTAAATGAGCCACAAAAATGGCTTGATGCGCTTTCAATTATTCGTGATGCGATGCAAGAATCAGGTTATCCATTTAAAGAAGTAGAAGGCGAGGCTGCTTTTTATGGTCCTAAAGTGGATTTCATGATTAAAAATGTGATCGGAAATGAATATGCTATTTCCACAAACCAACTAGACTTTCTAGCTACCGAGCGATTTGATCTTAATTACGTGGGGGATGATGGTGAGAAACATCCCGTCTATGTGATTCATAGAGCTCCACTTGGAAGCCATGAACGCTTCGTGGCATTTTTAATTGAGCACTATGCAGGTGCATTTCCATTATGGCTTTCACCAATTCAAGTGCGAATTATTCCCATTGCGGATCGTCATGTAGAATTTGCACAAAAGGTTCTGGCATTTTTAAATGAAGCTGAAGTTCATAATGGAACCGGTGGATTAAGAGTCGATCTAGATAGTACGGCTGAAAGAATGCAAAAGAAGATTCGAAATGCTCAGCAAGAAAAAATCCCCTATATGCTCGTTATCGGCGATAAAGAAGTGGAAGAATCTAAAGTCGCTGTTCGACTTCGCTCGGGTGAGGATTTAGGTGCCATTGCACTTGATGAGTTGTTAGAGAGGCTAAAACTGGAAATTGCTAGCTATTTATAAAAAGCTTATTCCTCAAGAAATGTAAAACAGCCATACCGCTATGGCCACCTACATACCACCAAATCCAATAGGCCAAAAGCCCATGGAGCTCTTTGAGCTCCTTAAGGAATGGAGGTAGAGCCGGTAGTGTATTAAAGGCAATAAATAGAATCGTGCCTAGAATTCCAACCGCTGTCACCAATAGCAACCCAAGCCCTTGAATTGACCCAGGAAGCCCTCCAGCTAGCTTGGCATTAGGCAACTTAAGGCGTACTAGGCCTTTTAGATCTGCTAGGATTGCTTTGATACCACTAGGTTGCGCCCAAGGGTATAAATGCCCAATGAGGCTTCGCTTAAAGCCCAAGATCCAAACCCAGTAAGACAAGATCAGCAGGGTTGCTGTAAGGCCTGAATAGGAGTGCAAGACAAAAGCGGCACTTTGAAGGGGGTAGGGGGTAAGCCATGTTGACCGTGCATGAATTGAGAGCTGAGTAACTGAAGCAAGATACAGGTTGCAAAACCGAAGTGTAAGACCAGCCTGGGACGATCCCAATGATATTCTTTTCTCTTGTCCATGGATTTTCCTTTTAGTTTAAGAGCAATTTAATGCTTGCCAGTATCTCTGGAATTAAAGCATGGGATTTGGGTATTACCAAGACCGTATCGTCTCCTGCTAAGGTCCCTAGGAGGTTTAATTCCACACTCCGATAGTCCAATAAGCGGGCTACTAACGAAGCCGCACTTGGGATGGTCCTAATTAAGATTACAGACTCATTTGAGGCGATATTGATAACGAGCTCACTATAGAAGGCTCCAGCCTGTGATTCTGCCATTTCATGGGCTAGATGATACTCGTGTGGTAGGCGATAACAGCTTTCCCCCGCTGTATTATTAACCTTAATAGCACCCACCTTGTTTAAAAGGCGTGAAATCTTGGATTGACTAAGCTCAAGACCCCTGTCTCTAAGCGCCTGGGCTAGTTCATCCTGGGTGCTGATTTTGCCCTCTACTAAGAGCTCACGAAGGGCTTGAATCACATTTTCTGAGGCATGGATATTCATCGATTCTTAATCTTCCCTTAATATTTCCGAGTTAAAATTATATCTACTGTATAGAAGTTTAAAAGGAAAAGCATGAAAAACGCTAGAAAAATTGCAATCGGTACCGTATCTGTTTTAGGTGCGATAGGTTCAGCTTTGCAAAACGTCATTGGATTCGGTTCCTGGATGTTGGATTTATCCAGCCGAATTGCAACTCCTGTCGTTCATACCGTTTCAGGAGTTTTGGGTGGAATCACGGGTGTCGTTAACCTCTGTGTTAACATCGATCTTCTATATCACTTTTCTAAAAGATTTTCTAAGTCACATCCTAAACCTGTTCTTGAAGGTTCCTGGACAAAATTTCGATATTACGGTGGTTCATTAATTTTTATTGGAACTGGACTTTTATTCGGCGCCACTGCATTCGCGATTACCTCAAGTGGAATCTTAAGTCAAATTGGCATTGCGGCCGGCGTCTTGGTTGCATTGATCATGATGGTCCAAGAATTGGAAACTTGGTTGGCTAGCTTTGATCCTAAAAAAATAAAAGCAGCCAAAATTATAGAAAATCCTAAAGCTAGAAAAGCCGGAAGAACTTTAGGGAAAATTATTTCTTTGTGTAATGTGGTTGGATTGAGTTTATTGTTTGCATTCGGAATCGCGAGCGTATTAGTTAATTTAAGTGTCCCTCTTTTACCTTCAATAATTACCTCATTGGTGATCGCATTTACCGCGGGTGCTTTTACTGAATATTATTTTTATAATAGTTTCCTAAGTAAATTTTGTTCGAAGTTGGTTAAAAAATGGAATCAACTCATTAATTCAAAATATAGTTATATTGGAATTGGTTGTATCTTAATCAATGCGGTCGTCAATGGTGTGCTTTGTTACTATGGCATCGTATCATTTGGTACTAGCATGTTGGCTCAAGTAGGAATGGCCACCGTTCCTCTTTCTGTTGTTATTATAGCGAGCATATTTGTGGCGCTAGCTTCTACATTATTAACTGCATCATTTTGGATTAAAGTAGTCAGCAAGCAATTGCCTGAAGCGAAAGGCTACAAAAAGGTGAAAGCTGAAGATGAGCAACCACAGACTGTTTATAGCTCTGAGAAGAAATCACCTGCCAATAAAAAATTATCACGGACGCCTACGATCATAGATGCCGACAAATCTAAAAATTCAGGAGAAGGTTTTTTGGGTGTTTTTAGAAAATCTGCTTCTACAAACAGAAAGAAACCTGTTGTTAAACTGACAGGAAGTGATTTGGCTCAGCCTTCAATAGCTGCGATCCAAGGATTAGATCATTATCATCCCGCGGCGGCGCTAAGCCCCGCATAGGCACAAGGCACAATATCTGATGTAATCAACGCAGAGTGAGCTCAACAATCTCATTAAAATGAATTGATGATGTGAGTCCATGAAAAAATTTCAGTCTGATCATAAATGACTGACAATGAATATAAGGGTTAGATTGAATGGTGGCCAGAGGCAGAATTGAACTGCCGACACAAGGATTTTCAATCCTCTGCTCTACCGACTGAGCTATCTGGCCATATAATTAGAGGGGTAAATTAAACATGTTGAGCTCTTCCTAGTCAAGTTTAATTTGGACTCTATTAGTGATCATGATGATGTTTCTTATGGCCATGATGATGGTCATGTTCATCATGAGGCTGGGGTTGCACATAACCCGAAGGAGCTTCACTGCCACCGTCAAACAAAAATTTCTTCATCTCCTTTTCTAAATATTCACGGGCTTTGGGTTCCATCATATTGAGTCGATATTCATTGATCAGCATAGTTTGATGGTTAAGCCAAGCCTGCCAAGCCTCTCTGGAAATATGATCATAGATTTCTTGGCCTAAGTCACCAGGATATGGGACATGGTCCAATCCTTCGGATTCTTTCTCTAACTTCCTGCAAAATATCATTCTTTTCATGATTAAAATCCTAATTGGGTCAGTATTTTTTGTACAGGGGCAGCGAGACCCCCAGGTAGTTTATCACCGATTTTTAGCCAAATCTTCGATTCATCTTCAGCTAAATGGTTACTTTTAAATTTAACTGATAACCGGATAGGCTGTACAATTAAATCAAAATGACTGAATGAGTGTTTGAATGGCGACCATTCTTCAGACTGAGTGATTTTACACGCAAATTTTTCTTCACACCATTTATTGACGTTTTGATCACCTGGGCATTCAGGGAAGCTCCATAATCCACCCCAAATACCAGTGGGTGGTCGGCGCTCAAATAAAATCCCATTTTCTTTATTTTCAAAAATTAAGAAGTAAATGGATTTTTGAGGCTTCGATTTAGATTTAGGTTTGGAGTGGGGGTAAAGAGATTGCTCATTTCTTAAATAAGCCTCACAGCCATAGGAAAGTGGGCAGGCATGGCACTGAGGCTTGGTTCGAGTGCAAATCGTGGCCCCAATATCCATCATGGCTTGGTTATAAGGCTGGATGCTTTGTACGGGGGTATAACGTTCAGAAACTCCCCATAAGACTTCCTGTACTTTTGGGTTTCCAGGCCATCCCTTTATCGCTGCAAAACGAGCGAGAACTCTTTTGACATTACCATCCAAAATGCTGGCTGGAATATCTAAGGCTAAGGAAAGGATAGCTCCCGCGGTCGAGCGACCGATTCCAGGGAGTTGGCTCAACTCTAGAACAGTTTTTGGAAACTCATCATTGAAATCAGAGTGAACTAATTTAGCAGTTTTATGTAAATTTCTGGCGCGAGCATAATAGCCAAGTCCTGACCAATGATTTAAAACTTCATCGACAGGAGACTCAGCCAGTGATTGAACACTCGGAAATCGATTCATAAAGCGTTCATAGTAGGGGATAACAGTGCTAACTTGAGTTTGTTGCAACATGATTTCAGAAATCCAAACCCGGTAGGGACTTCGATTCAATTGCCAAGGTAAATCATGTCGCCCAAATTGCTCATACCACCCTAAAACTTTTTGACTAAATTGAATATCGCTCAGCATCAGAATTTAATCTTGGAGAGTACATCACCTAAATGCTGCTGTACCTCTGGCGGTAATTTTAAACCGACTTGTTGTTGTAATCGATTT
>CAIQCE010000204.1 GCA_903870185.1 uncultured Gammaproteobacteria bacterium | reverse complement strand
TTTTCATAAAGAAAAGCAGCTTTATATTGATTTACTCGATCTACATCAAGAGCAGCGTTATTTATCGGATCCTCAAATTTTAAAAGCCGAAGTGCTTGCTCTACCTAAAGAAATAAAGCTCATTATTATTGATGAGGTCCAAAAAATCCCTGCCTTACTAAATGTCATTCACTCACTTATAGAAGAAACCGACAAACATTTTATTCTTACCGGCTCCTCCGCACGTCAATTAAAACACGGTCATGCTAACTTATTAGCAGGACGAGCCTTTATACGCAACTTATATCCTTTTAGTTTCATAGAGCTTGGCGATCAATTTGATTTAAAAACAGCATTGCACTTTGGTATGTTACCCAAAATTCATGAGTTTAAGTCAGATGAGGAAAAGGCCGATTTCTTACGTGCTTATACTCATGTCTACCTTAAAGAGGAAATTTGGGCTGAGCATTTAATTCGAAAGCTTGAACCCTTTCAATATTTTCTAGAGGTTGCCGCACAATCAAATGGCGATATTATTAATACGGCTAATATTGCTCGTGATGTCCATGTAGATGATAAAACGATAGCGCAATATTTCTCTATACTGCAAGATACTTTAATCGGCTTTCATCTTCCTGCCTTTAAGTTTTCATTCCGAAAAAAATTAAGTCAAAAACCAAAGTTTTATTTTTTTGATGTGGGAGTCGTGCGGGCCTTAACTCGTACTTTATCGGTTCCTGTAACAAAAGGCACGTATGAATATGGAAAATTATTTGAACAATTTATAATTCTAGAATGCTTAAAGCTTGCGAACTACTTTTACCCAGACTATAGATTTTCTTATTTGCGTACGCACGATGGATTAGAATTGGATTTAGTGGTAGAGCGCCCAGGACTCCCATTATTGCTTATTGAAATAAAAAGTGCCAATGAAATTAAAACCGAGCATTTAAAAAATTTATATCAAATTGAAAAAGAATTTGGAGAAAAAGCAGAATATATTTGCCTAGCCCAAGTTGATCGTGCCTTAAAATTTGACCATGTTATGGTTTATCCATGGGAGGAAGGAATTAAGCTAAAATTTAATTCTATGATTTCGTAGGTTGGGCTGCCCTCTACCCCAAAATCAAATAATAATGATCGACTAACAATACGCCAAACAAAATGAACAGGTAGATGATCGAATAATAAAAAGTCGTCAGCCCAAATCTAAGGTCCTGAGTAAAATACAGCCGAGTCGCATAATACAAGAATCCTAAATTTAATAGACTCACACCGAGCACATAAATCATGCCTGACATATTAATTAAATAAGGGAAATATGTGCAGATAATCATCAACACTGTGTAAAGCAATACGCTCAGCTTTGTGTAACCGATTCCATGTGTCACTGGCAGCATGGGGATTTCCGCTTTTGCATAATCTTCGTGACGATAAATCGCGAGTGCCCAAAAGTGTGGAGGTGTCCATGCAAAAATAATCAGCACTAATAACCAGCCTGCTGCATCCATATGTCCTGTTACGGCTGTCCATCCTAGTAGGGGAGGCATCGCACCTGCGAGTCCACCGATCACAATATTTTGTGGGGTCGCACGTTTTAAGAAAACGGTGTAGATCACGGCATATCCCATCAGCGTGAGAAAACTTAAAATGGCGGTTAAGAGATTCACTTTATAGATCAATACAAGAATTCCAGAAAGACTCAAAGCTAGCGCGGCCAACAGCGCATGAAAGGGTTTGATTCTGCCGGAGGCGATAGGGCGTTTATGAGTGCGGGCCATCAAGGCATCGACTCGTCTATCGATTAATTGATTGATAGCGCCTCCTGCAAATCCGGTTAATGCAATGCCAAGATTGCCGTAAAACAAAGCGTTGAGAGAGGGGGTCATGCCTGCAGGAGTGGCGAGTAACATCGCAACCAGTGAGGTTACAATCATCATGACTACGACTCGAGGTTTGCAGAGTTCCCAATAATCTTGGCAATGGGCAGAAAATTTATTCACGAGTTAATTCCACCCGAGCATAGTAACTGCGGTGAACGGCAGTCAGCATCGCTAATAATAAAAGCACCGCGACGCCATTGTGTGCGACAGCAGTTTGAATCGGTAACATCAGTTCCACATTCAGTACGCCTAAAATAATTTGCAGTAATAATAGCAGCAACACAGCAACACCGATTCGTTTCAATGATTTTAAATTTTGTTTGATGATTAAAGAAAGGCTGAGTGGGAGCCAATAACAAAATACTAGGAACGCACCATAACGATGAACCATCTGAATTGTCATGCGCGCTATCATATCTAATTTTCCACCTTCATAATTGGGGCCGATGGGAGTTAGAAAATTAAATGCTTTAGACCATTCCAAGTGAGGAAACATGCTGCCCTGACAAAAAGGAAAATGTGGGCAAGCGAGTGCGGCATAATTTGTGCTGGTCCAAGCTCCTAAGAAAATTTGTAAAATAGTGAGAATTAAACCGAAGATCAACCAAGGTCGAATCGAAGTCGGTGCAATCGAAGGAATTTTAACGGGAGATTGAGTTGATAAATTCAACCAATGTAAGCAAGCTACGATCACCATGCCACCTAAAAGATGAGCGCTGACAACTGTCGGTAACACTTTCCAAGTCACCGTCCACATGCCTAATAGGGCTTGAAAAATCACGAGTCCGACTAAGATTCCAGGAGTCCACAAAGGTTGATTGAGTTTTTGTTGGCGACGACGGATGCCCCAAACGGCGAGCACGGCAATTAAAATTCCAAGTGTGCCGGCGAAATATCGGTGAACCATTTCTGCCCAAGCTTTTGCAGTGACTAGAGGAATTTGAGGGAAGGCTTTTTGAGCCTCCTGAATTGCGGCAATATTTTTAGGGACCACTAATTTTCCATAACAGCCTGGCCAATCGGGGCAGCCGAGTCCCGCATCAGTCAAGCGTGTATAAGCGCCGAGCAAGATAACGATTAAAGCAAAAATGGTCGCGATTCGTGCGCACTTTGAATAAAGCGTGATTTTGTGATTATCCAATTTGAGATACCTGCAGTAGATGGTGGAGATCATTTAAAATTTTCTCTGGATCGGCTCCAGGAGCGTACACTAGAATAATATTGCCAAAAGGGTCAGCGATATAAAGCGTTCCTTCTGTGCTCGCATAATTCAATTTAAGAGATCGAGCGACAATAGATTTAAATGATTGAGCATTGAGTTGAAGATTTAAAGTGCCAGCATATTTTTCATTAAGCATCTTAGTTTCAGCGTTCGCATTTGAAAAACTCAGCAAGGCACGAGCGACTCGATTTTGATCCGCATTGGTCGCGATTCTAATCTGGCGCATATTATAGAGGGTTTTCTGACAGGCTTGTCCACAAGACCCAGGGCTTAGCGTAAACATCAGCCATTTACCTATGAGCGCCGAGCCTTGATCGCCGGTTGTTCGGAGGGTCGTTAAAGGATTTGCAATGATTTGTCCCGAAAGACTTTTGATCTTTAAAGTATTCAATGAAATGGGTGGGGAAATCAAATAGCCGTAATTGGTGGTGCGGTTCGAGAAATGTTCATGGAGGTGATAGTAAGCCCAGGCCAGGCAGAGCGGCAATGCGAAAACACACAGGATCAGTATAAAGGTGCGACGGGCGCTGGATTTTAATGGTTTCATGGGTGTCGCTTATCTCTGTGGACGTTAAGGGCGAGGTATATGATAGCTAAACTGAGCGCGAGTGCAAACCATTGAATGGCATAAGCTTGATGTCGCTCAGGAGGAAGGCCAGCTTGAGCCACCCATTCTCGTTCAAATCCACCTGGGCTTTGGGGTGATAGAAGGAGTAGGAAATTTTGCACAGGATAACTGAGGAGGCTGGAGATTTCTTTGAGGTCTAGTTTTTCCAGTACTTGAGGCCAAGTACTGGATTCTCTTTCACCTGATAATACAAAACTTTTGGTAGGGGGTAGTTGAATAAGGCCTTCTATAGTTTGTTGGCCTGAAATCATCGGTAATTGCGGTAAATCTAATCGATTCGCTTTTCGCGCTATCCAGCCACGGTTGATTAATAGCCATTTAGATTGCCTAGAAATTTTAAAAGGTGTGATGACCCAATACCCGACTCGGTGATTCAAAACAGCATTATCGATCAAAAAGGAGCGCTGATTCTCATAGATTCCACTGATTCGAACTCGATTGAAATGTTGTTTTAGAGGGGAATGGATTTGATTCCAGCTCAAGGCAGGGGCTCGAGTGTGCTCCGCATAATTTTTTTCGAGCTCATGTTTATATTCAGCTCGATGGAATTGCCAGAGCCCGAGTTGGCATAATCCCCAGAACAAGGGAATGAAAATCAGAGTTGGAATCAAGGTGGGCGTGAAAACATAGCCCAGACAGTGTATGCTAAACAGCGTTCTCTTTTTCATATTTATCTCTATTAAGGAAGATTATGCTGATCAAACTCGTCATCATAGCGGTTATGTTCGTGATCCTCTACTGCCTTGGCAGTGGTTTATATTTTTTAATCAAAAAGAAGCCTAAGAATCTAGCTCGATCTTTGAGTTGGAGAATTGGTTTGTCGATTGGATTGTTTTTGTTCTTATTGCTGGCGGCGAGTTTGGGGTGGATTCATCCGCACGGCATTGATCCGGGGGCATAGGGGTTCGGATAACTCCATGCTATCTATTATATAGGTTGGGCTGCGCTTTTCAGGCCCAACAATCCTGCTACATCCCCAGCGCGTGACCGCCCACATTCTCTTTCAGCTGTTCTAGCAAAGAGTCTAATAACTCTGCTTCTAGAACCTTACTGCTTTGGACTAAAGTGGCTACGTCGAGAAAAAATTCACTTAATTGATTTTGAAGTCCTGAGCTGACGACTTTGTCTTTAAGCTTATTTTTCAGTTCAATAGTTTCCATTGCAAGATTGAATATGTTTTCTGCATCTGTTTTTATAATTTTTTTATTTAAATCCTCGTATATTTTCTTAAGGGACAAATAAGCATCATGTAAGGTTTTTTCATTTTCATTTCCATTTCTTAACCTTCTGGCAGCCATGATTTTAACCCAATCAGTTGAAGTATCATGAGTTGCAGCTGAAGAGCTTGGAGCTGAAGTTCCGTCCCACCCAAAAAGTGCTCCTCTAGCGCCAACTCCTGTCCCAGTAGCGCTGGCTTTTAAGGGTTGATAACCAGGAGCATAGAAAGCAACAGGTAAAGGGACTTGTCGATCACTGGGCGAGCGAGTCCTGGGTTCTTCGCCTCTCTGCCTTTTTTCCGCTCCCGCTCCTGCTCCTGCTGCTACAGATACACGCTGAGGAGAAGGGATAATCATGACGGGAGGGCCCAGATATTTTGAGGGCTCTGCATCTGCCCCACCTGGTAAAGCATCTCCTCTTCCCCTCGGGTGAGTTGTTTCTGTTTCAGCACCCATGCCAGCACCTGATCTTGGTTGTAGTGTTTGTCTTAAGGCGTGCTCTTCTAGAGTTGCATCTAAAGGACCATCTGTTGCATGGGCAGTTGGGGGTAGAGGAGGTAGGGCACGAAAATCAGGAACATGAACAAAGTCATCGTCTGCACCATCATCAGAAGCAGCTTTTACAGAGGTAGAAGATACTCTGCCATGCTGCTCATCTTCACCGTAATGCTCTTCCCAGATTTCACTTAAGGTTAATAATATTTTGGCGATTGCAACTAACTCTACTTGTATAGAGTTTCCAGCCGAGGAAGGGATATCATGCCGAACTATCCAGTTTTCTAGCGCATCATCTCCTTCAGCTTCTGCTGCTTTTAATGTTCCTAGAGCCATGAGATTTGGCGCATCTGTTTTTTTGATTTTTTGTTTCACTGCAAACAGCATTTCATTAGCGAGATCTTGAGCTTTTTTCACAAAAGCATCAGGATTTAAATTATTATCATTTATGGCGTCGCGCAATATTTCAGGGCATCGAGCTTCTACTGTATTTCGAACGATTGTTTCTTCTATGCTTTCAAGATTAGTAGCTGGATTGTGGGTGAAAACCCATTGAACAGCTTCGTTGATCGTTTTTAAGCGACCTGCTTTTTTAGGAAGTTTAGGAATCTTTTCTACCGTAGGACGATTAGTGTTATTAAGGAAGTCCTGTAAATCACGGCGCTCCACTCCAACGACACAATTTTTCCATATCCTAACGATCTCTATTAATTCTCTTAATTCAGGGTTCCGTATTGCTTCAGGTTTAGGAAATTTTCGTAGCCACCGATGCAAGCCTTGTCGAGTATTAATGATTTTTAACTCATTTAGGCACACCATGCATTTGGCTTTTGAATCGCGTAAATTATTTTTGTAATTTTCAAAAAGCTCTTTGAGAACGATATTGACGGAAATTTTCACGAGCCTGCTGTCAAATCTTTCATCGGTGACTGCGAGTGAAATGGCCCATGGATGCCTGCTTTTTATGGCATATCGGATAACAGCGGTGGTTACTTCTAGAGAGGCTTTTCGTTCTTCAGCTTCGGGATTAGCTGATGAGGCTAAGGTTTTTTGTAGTGAGTTAAGAGCCAGTAATTCTTCTTCAGAAATCGGAATCCAAGCGGTATTGGCTTCGTAAGTGTCTGTTCCGGCTAAGTTGACTCCCACACTCCCAGATTCGATTTTAAATAAATTTCGACCTAATAAAACGTTAGGTTTAGGGAGTGGAACGAATTCGGAGTTCTTTTCATCTATAC
>CAIQCE010000203.1 GCA_903870185.1 uncultured Gammaproteobacteria bacterium | reverse complement strand
GCTTACAGGCATTCTAAAAGAAGATTTATTAAAAATGGGGGAATTATCGCACTCCAAAATGTTCCACGTGGAACATGGGATCTTTATAGAAGAATAAAATCAAAGCTTAGGCGCACGTCTTATTGTAGGTTAACGCCCAGCGATAGCCCGGCCTAACGCTCTATTCTCATGTAGGTTAGTCCCAAGCGTAGCGCGGGCTAACAATCCCGTCCTTTTAAGATGCCTGGCAATATCTACATAATGCTCACTTGAGAGGGTCGTTTCATTATTTTATGGGGCATCGCGGACAGGGACCTTAAGGAGCGCTGAGGGTGCAGCTTGCGAAGCAAGCGGAACGGCTGGTCAGGGATGACCAGACAGGGGTCTCCAAGAAAACGATTGTCGTGACAGGATGTCGAGCCACCATACCGAAAAATAATGAGACGATACTAGGCAAGTGAGCACTTAAGAAAATCAAAGAAAATTAGCAATAATAGCAACACGTTATGATATACTATCGACCCAGTAAGACCTGAGAATGGAGACCCAAATGACTGATACCACAACCCCCCAAACATCCACCTATGACTCAACTTCGATCCAGGTTTTAAAGGGGCTAGATGCAGTCCGAAAGCGCCCCGGGATGTATATTGGGGATACTGATGACGGATCAGGCTTACATCAAATGGTGTTTGAAGTCGTCGATAATGCGGTCGATGAAGCGTTAGCGGGTTATTGTACCCATGTAGAAGTAATCATACATACTGATGGCTCTGTAAGCGTCACAGATGATGGCCGGGGTATTCCTGTCGATATCCATGAAGAAGAGGGTAGATCAGCCGCTGAAGTCATCATGACAGTGCTCCATGCAGGCGGAAAATTCGATAAAAACTCTTATAAAGTCTCCGGTGGCTTACACGGTGTGGGGGTTTCTGTAGTAAATGCATTGTCTGAAGAGCTTTTTCTCACTATTCGACAAAATGGAAAGTTATACAGTCAAAAATATCAAATGGGAGATCCATGCGCTCCTCTAGCTGAAGTGGGGACTGCGACAGACAGCGGAACCGCAGTACGATTTAAACCTAGCCCTGTTATTTTCAAAGATATTCAATTTCACTATGAAATCTTAGCTAAGCGCCTGAGAGAACTTTCTTTTTTAAATTCAGGCATTTGCATAACATTGACAGATGAAAGCAGTGGTAAACAAGAGGTTTTCCAATACGAAGGCGGCATTAGAGCCTTCGTTGAACATCTCAGTCGCAATAAAAACCCCATTAATGATCAGGTGTTTTATTTCAGCGTAGAGAAAAATGATATTGTCGTCGAAGCTGCTCTACAGTGGAACGACGGCTTCCAAGAGAGCATTTTTTGCTTTACCAATAATATCCCTCAAAGAGATGGGGGTACCCACTTAGCTGGACTTCGTGCAGGCTTAACTCGAACTTTGAATAATTATATCGAAACCGAGGGATTGGCTAAAAAAGCCAAAATTGATACCACGGGAGATGATGCTCGAGAAGGTCTTACAGCTGTTTTATCCGTTAAAGTTCCAGATCCTAAATTTTCTTCGCAAACTAAAGATAAATTAGTTTCATCTGAAGTAAAGCCTGTCGTAGAGAGTGCCATGGCAGGGGCATTACAAGAATACTTATTAGAAAATCCAAAGCAGGCTCGTTCCATTGCAATGAAAATCATCGATGCGGCCCGTGCTAGAGAAGCTGCACGTAAAGCTCGAGATCTAACCCGCCGTAAAAATGTACTGGATATTGCAGGATTACCTGGAAAACTAGCCGATTGCCAAGAAAAAGACCCCGCTCACTCTGAAATATTTTTAGTGGAAGGAGATTCTGCTGGTGGTTCTGCCAAGCAAGCTCGGGATCGAAAAAACCAAGCCATTCTGCCACTTAAAGGAAAGATCTTAAATGTGGAAAAAGCTAGATTTGACAAGATGTTACAATCAGCAGAAGTCGGAACACTAATCACTGCTATCGGCTGTGGTATCGGTCGAGATGACTATAATCCTGATAAACTACGCTATCATCGAATCGTTATCATGACGGATGCCGACGTGGATGGATCCCATATTCGAACATTACTATTAACTTTTTTCTATCGACAAATGCCGGAGTTGATCCAAAGAGGACATATCTACATCGCCCAACCACCTCTATACAAAGTGAAAAAAGCTAAGCAAGAACAATACATTAAAGATGATGAAGCCTTAGAAGCATATTTATTGCAATTAGCCCTAGAAGAAGTGCAATTATTTCCCAATCCAGCGGCACCTGCTATTCGAGGAGTTGCATTAGAAGAATTGGCGAATCTGTATTATCAAGCTATGCGCGGCCTCATTCGTTTAGCAAGACGCTATCCTAGATCAATACTGGAAAAAATGCTGGACTCTCCTGCCCTGGATAAAGACTCATTAAAAGACTTAGCAGTGATGGAGTCCTGGGCAAAAGACTTAGAATCTCGTCTAAATACGAGCAATAAAAATCACAGTCTTAGCTATCAAATTGAAATTTTCACCGATCCTGTACAAATGTTGCACATTCCTCGAGCCAAAATTATCAGCCATGGGATTTCTCAAGAACATGAATTTAACATTCCCTTCTTCAGCAGTCTGGATTATGGACATATGGCACAACTGAGCCGACATTCGCATGGCTTAATTGAAAAAGGAGCCTATCTCTTTAAAGGTGAGAAGAAAATAGAAGTTGAAACCTTAGCAGAATCCTTGCAATGGCTTACCCAGGAAGCAAAAAAAGGCCTTCATATTCAAAGATATAAGGGTCTTGGAGAGATGAATCCTGAGCAGCTCTGGGAAACCACGATGAATCCTGAGACAAGGAGACTCTTAAGAGTCAGAATTGAAGATATGGTATTGGCTGATGAAATTTTCACCACCTTGATGGGTGATGAGGTTGAACCTCGCCGACTCTTTATTGAGGAAAATGCATTAGCAGCTATGAATATTGATATTTAGAACGTAGGTTGGTCCCAAGAGTAAAGCGGGCCAACAAATCAATAGAGCCTCTGTAGGTTGGTGCCAAGTGTAACGCGACCCAACTAATCAATAGAGCCTCTGTAGGTTGGTGCCAAGTGTAACGCGGCCCAACTAATCAATAGAGCCTCTGTAGGTTGGTGCCAAGTGTAACGCGGCCCAACTAATCAACGTATTTCACTCAGCATTAAAAGAACAAGTTTGTTGGGCTCGCCCTACATGAGGTTCATCAAGAATTTAAGCTCAGTGCTATTACAGGACTTAGCCCAACCTACATCATTTTATACTCACTCGAGAGTAAAGCATCGCTCTGACCTGCTGCGTTTGCATTTCTCTAAACAAAACCCAATTATCAGGAACTTTTGGTAAAGCACCTCCACGTTCGCATTCGATATAAATCCATGCTGAAGGTTTTAGTAAATTATTTTTTTCTAGCCAATCACAACAAGGTTCTACTAACCCCAGATTAAAAGGAGGATCCAAAAAAACCAAATCAAAAAGGTTGTTAAATGCGGGCAGCTTTGGCCAAGTTGCGCAGATACTTTCCAGTTGATTAGCATTTAATATTTTTGCAGTTTCTTTTAATTTTGCGATCACGATGGGTGATTGATCGATTGCTACAACCCCTGCAGCCCCTCGTGATAAAGCCTCAAAGCTTAAAATTCCACTTCCAGCGAATAAATCTAGGCATACTAGCCCTTGAATATAGGGCATTAACCAATTAAATAAGGTTTCACGCAAACGATCTGGAGAAGGCCTTAATCCAGGCAAGGCAGGAAATTGGATTTTTCTCCCCCTCCATTGTCCTGCTATAATCCTGAGGGTGCCATATTCTATTTTTGACACAAATTCACTCCTGAAGAGCACTTCTAGAAATTAGATATTTTGCCTTAAGACACGGCGTGGGCTTTTCTAGATCCAGCGGGCAATCCCGCGAACAAGTCGCGGGAAAACAGCATTAGCGGGACGACGGTTTGGTACCAGATACCAAACTCTGAGAGTTTTCGAAAAGCACCCTAAAAATAATCAGAAGAAGTGTATTACTAATGATTATTCAATGCTACGATTTGCCCCACTATGTTTAATATTTTAAAATCATTCAAAAAAAACTCGGCTCCTTCGGAATCAACTTCTGATTCCAGCGCTGAACTCAATTGGAAACAAAGACTAAAATCAGGGCTTTCACGCACTCGCCTGCAGCTAGGCGAAGGCCTGAGCAATCTATTTTTAGGTAAAAAAGTCATCGATGCCGCTCTATGGGAAGAACTAGAAAACCACTTACTCATTGCTGATGTTGGTGTTAAAACGACACAATTCTTGTTAGAAGAACTTCAGGCTCGGGTCGCTAGAGACGAATTAGATAATACCGAGCGATTATTCAATGTATTAAAAACTTTAATGTCAGAAATTTTATCTCCTTATGCAGAAGCATTGGAACTGAATCAAAAACCAACGGTAGTATTAGTCGTTGGAGTCAATGGAGCAGGAAAAACCACCAGCATTGCAAAAATCGCTCATTATTACCAAGAAAAAGATCAAAAAGTTTTGCTAGCTGCAGGCGACACATTTAGAGCAGCTGCAGTTGAACAATTAAAACATTGGGGAGAAAAAAATGAGATTCCTGTAATTGCCCAGCACACAGGGGCGGACAGTGCTTCCGTCATTTTTGATGCTATGCAAGCAGCCACTTCTCGAAATTATAATTTGTTACTAGCAGATACTGCCGGACGGCTTCATACCCAAGATCATTTAATGATGGAGCTACAAAAAATCAAACGTGTGCTTTCTAAAATCGATCCTGAAGCACCTCATGAAACCATGCTCATTATTGATACGAGTATGGGACAAAATGCCTTAAATCAAGCTAAGTTATTTCACCAATCGATTGGCCTTAGTTCCATTAGCTTAACTAAGCTAGACGGCACCGCCAGAGGTGGAATTGTACTCGCAATTTGTAACGAACTTAAATTACCCATTCGCTTCATAGGAATTGGTGAAAAGATAGATGATTTAAGGCCATTCGATGCGAATGAATTTGTGGAAGCATTGTTTAAATCTTAGGGTATTTCAATATGATTAAATTCACGAATGTTTGTAAAGAATATACAGGAACACATCAAGCCCTTAAAAATCTTAACTTTCACCTCGCTCATGGAGAAATGGCATTTCTGACGGGTCATTCGGGTGCAGGAAAAACAACGCTTTTAAAACTTATTATGATGATTGAAAGCATCAGTCGCGGACAAATTTTATTTGAAGGTAAAGATATAAGCCGGTTAAATTCATCAAAAATTCCTTATTTTCGACGGCATATCGGTATGATTTTTCAAAACCCACAGCTTCTAAGTAATCGCACAGTATTTGAAAATGTCAGCTTGCCTTTAGTGATTGCAGGTTACAAACCGATAGAAATAAAACGAAGAGTTAATGCAGCTCTTGATAAAGTTGGCCTTCTGAAAAAAGAAAAATGCTATCCCATGGCTCTTTCAAGTGGTGAACAACAGCGTGTAGGTATAGCTCGAGCAGTGGTCACCAAACCCAAATTATTATTGGCTGATGAGCCCACAGGCAATTTGGACCCTAATCTTGCAGAAGAAATCATGCGATTATTTGAGGCATTCAACGATGTGGGTGTCAGCGTACTAGTCGCTACTCATGATCTTCCACTGATCGCACGAATGGATCATAGAATTCTTACTTTAAAAAATGGACAAATGATAGGCGGAAATTAGAAATGAACAAAACTCAGGTGGGCGATAAACTTCAATATGACCCTATTAATTTAAATTTCGTTAATCATTTAAGAGCTTTTTTATTTGCCATTGGAGATATGTTTCGAACTCCAATAGCAACGATAATGACACTGATTGTAATTGGAATTGCAATGGCACTCCCATTAACGCTTTATTTATCTTTAAAAAATCTTCAAAGCCTCGGACAATTTTGGGGCGGGTCTCCTCACATCACCCTATATTTAAAGTCAGATTTAAATCCCAGTGAAATTCAAGAAACGTTGAGCCAAATAAAAGAAAAATCAGGCCAATCAAAACTTATTTATATTTCTCCTGAACAAGGCCTTAATGAATTTGAAACTGCAACTGGCCTTAGCGGTATACTCACTAAACTTAAAAAAAATCCTCTCCCACCCGCCGTGATTTTAACACCCAACCACAACCATCAAGATCCCTCTTCCCTCCAAAATATAGCAAATGATTTCAAAACTATTTCATCTATTACTTCTGCTCAATTAGACTTGGAATGGATTGAGCGTTTATATTACTTAATTCAAGTTGGAGAACGAGCCAGCTATGCGCTGGGAGCTTTGTTAGGTTTAGGTGTCATTTTAATCATCGGTAACACCATTCGACTCACCACACAAAATAGCAAACAAGAAATTGCAGTGCTCAGATTAATTGGAGCTACTGCCGCGTTTATAAGAAGACCACTCCTTTATCGAGGCTTAATATATGGTCTTTTAGGTGGAATTATCGCTT
>CAIQCE010000202.1 GCA_903870185.1 uncultured Gammaproteobacteria bacterium | reverse complement strand
TTCTTAACTATTTTTTTAGCAGGTTTCTTAGCTACTTTCTTAACAGCTTTTTTAACAACTTTCTTAACGGGCTTTTTAACTACTTTTTTGGTTGCTTTTTTAGCAACTGTTTTTTTAACAGCGGCCTTCTTAACAACCTTTTTCTTTGTCGTACTTTTTGCTTTTGCAACTGCCATCTCGGTCTCCTTATGTCAATGTTGTTTTGATCAAATCACTTTGATCTAAGAGAAGCATAGCCTAGAATCAGAATTTGTCAAATAATTAAAGGAGTTAAGATATTGCAAGAACTATTTGATTATATTTATTGAGCCATCTTCGATTGGCCCTAACTGATAAAATATGTAGGGCAATCTCACCAATCCCCTTCTTTTCTAATTTTTTCAATAAAAAAATATGTTGTTTGGTGGGCATGCTATCGCTTTGCCCACCCTACATATTAGATAGTCCTGATCACCCTCAGGCTCCATCAAAAATCCACAAGCTCGATATCGGATTCATTCAATTTAGCCCCTAAAAAATGCTGCGCCACACGCGCAAATCGATCAGGAGCATCCGTTACTAAAAATTGTGCATCCCCATTCCCTAAGTTCTCAGACCTCAGATTTTGCGCCTCTAAAACAGCCCTTACCGTTTCAGCCGTTGTCTTTGCTGAATCAACAATACTCACTCGATCACCCAATACTTTTTGAATGGAAGCCGCTAATGCAGGGAAATGAGTACACCCTAAAACCAAACAATCTGGCTTTAATGTGTCTTCTACTTCAAATAAAGATTTTAGATAACGATCAGCAATAGCTTCCGTAATTTCACCATCTAACCAACCTTCCTCAGCCAATGCTACGAACAAACTACAGCTCTGAGTCGAGACTTTAGCCTCTGGGCGAATCGCTAAAATGGCTCGTTGATATCCTTTAGATTTGATGGTGGATTCTGTTGCAATCACTGCGATATTACCATTTTTAGAAATACTAGAAGCGGCTCTCGCACCCGGCTCTAGAACTCCGATGATAGGAATTCCTGGAAAAGCTTTGTGAAGCGCATCCAAGGCCAAAGTCGTTGCCGTATTGCATGCCACAACTAATAGCTTCACACCTCGGTGAATTAAAATCTCACTCGCTTGCTTCGCATATCGGATGACAGTCTCAGGGCTCTTAGTGCCGTAGGGAAGCCTTGCGGTATCTCCTAAATATAAAAATGATTCATGGGGCAACTCTGCTTGCAGGGCCCTCAAAACAGTCAGACCCCCTACCCCAGAATCAAAAACCCCAATACGCTCTGCTTTAATTTCAGTCTCTACCATATCAATTACTCGCCATAGAATTTCAGGCAGTTTATACTGAACGACTCTACAGGTTAAGCATTATTTGGTCTGATATGACACACCCTGAATTCCAACAGCTGCTCTCTAATCCCAAGCTCGATGCCAATCTCGTGGAAAAGGCTTATCGATTAATTCATTCCCCAAACCCCAAGAATCTTTATTATCATCAATCTCCAATAGAAATGGGATTGAAGATTGCCCTATCTCTTTCAGAGCTCAACGGTGATACAGATTCCATCGTAGCCGCTCTGCTCTATCCTTCTGTTTACTGCCAATTAGTATCGCCTGAAGATTTAGAGACTGAGCTCAATCCAACCGTATTTAAATTGGTTTCAGGGGTTTTGTTGATCGATAATATTCATCGAGCCTATGGACAAAAATCCAATGAACATAAACTTGAGCAAGCTCAGATATTAAGAAAAATGTTATTGGCTATCGTGGGTGATCTCAGGGTGGTATTAATCAAATTGGCGGAACGTTTAGCTGTTCTAGAAAGCTTGCGCCATATGACCACTCAAGAACAAGAAAGCATTGCCGAAGAGGTGATGAATATTTATGCCCCTTTAGCCAATCGACTAGGTCTAGGGCAATTAAAATGGCAATTAGAAGATTGGAGTTTTCGCTACCTCAATCGAGAGGCTTATGAGGATATTTTCAAAGCGTTAAAGATGCGGCACGATGAACGAGAAAACTTCGTTCAAGAAATGATTAATAAACTCAATGTGCTGATCCGCTCTACTCATATCAAAACAGTGGAAATCAGCGGTCGAGCCAAACATATTTACAGCATCCACCGAAAATTGGTTAAAAAACTGATTACGATGGATCAAATCTACGATGCGATCGCCGTTCGAATCACCGTTCCAACCCTACAAGACTGCTATGCTGTTTTAGGTATCGTACATGCTACTTGGCCTCATGTCCCTCAAGAATTCGATGATTATATCGCCCATCCTAAACCCAATGGTTATCGATCCATTCATACGGCTATTATTGGCCCTCAAGATCGCCATATGGAAATACAAATTCGAACCTTTGAGATGCACAAAGAAGCGGAACTCGGAATCGCAGCTCATTGGCTTTACAAAGAAGGTTCAGAGGAAGGCCAATATGAAAATAAAATTAATTTGCTTCGAAGCGTATTAGATTGGCAAAAAAATATTAGTTTATTAGATGATCACGTTTATATATTTACCCCTAATGGGGACTTGGTCGACTTAGAAAATGGTTCCACCCCCTTGGATTTTGCATATCATATTCATACTGATTTGGGTCATAGTTGCCGCGGCGCCAAAATCAATGGAGCTTTGGTACCGCTCACTTATGCTTTGAAAACTGGCGATCGAGTCAATATTGTCACGACTAAAAATGGACACCCGAGTCGCGATTGGTTGTTACCCAATTCAGGGTATTTACAAACCCATAGAGCCAAACAAAAAGTTAGTGCTTGGTTTAAACGTCAGCGCTTGGCGGAACACATTGAGCAAGGTGAAGAGGTGTGGGAAAAAACCGCACATCTCAAAGGTATTAACAAACAAGAATTAGCGAAGGCCGCTAAACAACTTAATTTCAAAACCGTCGAAGGTTTGATGGCAGCTTTAGGATCAGGGGATTTAAAATGCTCTACGATTTTAAATGCATTGGACATTGAACACCCTGAATCTGAGCCACATAAAGCAGGAACTCAAATAGATGAAATAAAAATTTCGACTCCTAAAACTCCGGAACAATCGAGCATTATTATCGAAGGGGTTGGTAATCTTTACACTCAATTAGCACGCTGTTGCAAACCGATTCCGGGAGATTCTGTGATCGGTTATATCACTCGAGATAGAGGTGTCACAATTCATCAAGAACATTGCCAAAATATCATGCATGCGATTCATCAACGACCTGAACGCGCTTTAAGTGTGAGTTGGGGGCTGAAATTATCTCAACGCTATGCCATTGATATTCTGATTGAAGCTTTTGACAAACCTGGCATCACGCGTGAAATCAGCAATCTGATTGCGAATGAAAAATTAGTGTTATTGAATTTTAAAATGCGGACCGATAAAAGTAGCAATCGAAATTTCATCGATCTCACAGTCGAACTTGAAAACTTAAATCGCTTTCAAGATTTGCTGAATCAACTTAAACATCTACCGGATGTGTTGATGGTGAGAAGGAGGTGATTAAGGCCTCATCCCACCCATGCCTGCGCTTGCATCTGCAACATCAGCTTTTTCGCCTGAAACAGTTAACTCTGGCCGCGCAATCCCCGCTGCTTCAAGCGTCAATATCATCGCATTTTCCGCATAAATTGACTGACCTAATTTAATAACCTCTGCTCCTTCTTGAGGTGCTCCACTAATAATATCAGATGCCCATTTTGAAATTTCCTCATCGGACAACTTTGAAGTTATTCCTCTGATTTTCAATAACTCATCCTTCACTAAAAGCCTCGTATTATCGAGAATTTCTCTTTGAGAATCACGGGAATTTCCTTTAAATTGCAGATAACTGAGATTCATACCTTTCCTTGTTGCTTCTTCACTATGAGCTACACATTCCTTTTCTTTTCTATCTTTTAAAGAATTTAATAACCCTTTAAGCCCGAACCTAAAAGGCGCCACCTTTTCCTGAAGAGAGATTTCAGCCTTTAAAATTTCAATAACTTCAGGTGCTGTTAATAATACTCTGAAGAAACCTAAGTGCCCCTCTCTCCCGGGATAAGTTAAATCGCGCAAAAGGTCCTTCACCCCTTCCCCTTCAACCCAATTAGAATTTACAGTTATTGCTCTTTGTTCAGCCTCATTTAAAGCCTTTTCAACTTCTTTAACTGCTGCTTCGCGCTTACCATATTTACCTTCTTGCTCAATAGGATAGGTCCAGCCGTGAATGATACCCTCTAACCCCTCATCTGCTCTCTCTGGAAACATCTTTTTCAATGCCTCTAGGATGACAGCCTTTGTTTCCTTTAGATCTTCTCCCAGTTTCCTAGCAATTCCATTCAAAACCTCTACTGCATCTGCTTTTATGATCTCTTTTTGCCGCTTTTGTCTTTCGAGTACAGGCATTCTAGTTTCAATGTTATCCTTCACCCTTAAATATCGAGCTAATGCCTCGATTTTATATGCAATTCCTCCATAGGCAGGTGCATAAGACGCTAATTCCTCTAAAGACTTTTCTGTAATGGAAACAGCTCCTAAGTATTTATCTTTTATATCACCCACATCTTTCTTAGATAGATCCTTTCCCTGTATTTTAACTTCGGCATCTATCATTTCACCAACCATCTTTTTTGTAGCTTCAATTATTCTGGGAGACTGGGTGGGATTTAATTCATCGAAAAATTCTCCAAGTAATATATGCGCAGGTAAAAGGCTATCTTTTCTAATTTTATTTTTAGCTTGAACTATTTCAGCTTTTAAAGCTTCAATTTGACGATTAATACTTTCCAATACTCTTTCAGCCACAAGAGTTTTTTGACGTGTGATTTCTTCAGCAGTAACTTCTTTAATAACAGCCATTGTTGCAGCAGGGAGAGCTTTTGCTTCTGGGGAAATTCCTTCAGCTGCCCCAGACACTAAGCTTGTAGAGGAATCTGAAGCAGTGTGCTCTGTAGCAGCGCGTACAGGAACAAGAGCTGTGGGTAAAGTGGCAGGCTGAGAACCTTGAGCCATTTCACGCACCACCTCATCTGCATCGGTATCGTTAGAACTTCCACTTTCAGCAGATTTTAAAGGGGATCTAAGTGCCGCAACAGAAAAATATTGCTCAAAAAACCTAATGATTTTTGCCCCTCTACTTCTTCCATTTTTATAGCGAGCAAATAAAGTTTTATCAGATATGCCATTGAAAAAATTCTCAAAGCTAGGTGTGTTGTTAGCCTTTAAATAGTTTTCTAAGCTCTTAATCCAAGGACTAACTCCGGCCATTCCGAATATTCTTCTGAAAATAGCCCAAGCCTTATAAAAACCAATTCGTCTTTTTAAGTCTTTGAGTTTTGCTGCCGGTGTCATAGCGGCTATTTGGCTTTCTGCTTTTGTCATGGCTCGCATTAGAAGACTTTCCTTTTTTGATAATTATAAGGTTTATATTATAGTTGAGGCTGGGCCACAACGCAGCCCAGCCTCAACTACATATTTCTTACAGACTTCCCGCCCTTTTACCCACTCCAGAAGTTTCACCCTCCACACGAGAAGGTGAACCACCTTCAAGTCCAGCAGCTGGAGCTGGAGCTGGAGCTGGAGCTGGGGAAGAGACCGCTGCAGAAGCTGCTCGAGCTCTACTACCGAACATCCCGGCAAGGGCTGCTCCTGCTCGACTTAATGCATTACTAACTCCTGATGCAGCTGCAGCAGATGCTTGAGCCTGAATACCGCCTGGTACTGGAGCTGGTGAAGCCCCTGCTCCATTAGCCGCCACAGCAGTTGCTGCAGCATCAGCTGAAGCTGTATCTGTCGTCCCAACTGCCGCTAAATCTCTAGCACTCAATCTATTCATACCGGCAGCTAATCCAGCAGCACCTGTACCCATAGCTTCAATAGAGCCAGAAAGCTGATCTCTGGGTGATACTGCTGAACTAAAGTCACCACGAGCTTCAGGCACAATATGTCGTAAACCATGCCTTTCCCTCAACACACTTGCCGCTCTCTCTTCTGGAGGTGTAGCACTTGCACCAAGAGTAGCCGCTGCAACAGGAAGAGCTGTACCATTTGTCAGCGCTGGTGCTGCAACACCGCCTGCAGGTGCGTTGTTGAGCCGTGTTAAGCTAAAGAGATGCCTCACAGTCGGAGCAGCTCTATTTGGGCTAGCATCGGGTACTGCTGCTGATTTGTCTTTTTTATCAGGGGTGCGATTAGAGCCTGGAGGTGTTGCTCCTACTGCTGCACTAGTAGTTCTTAATTTTGCCAAAGCATCTGCCACTGGATTAGCGGCACTCACTGCTGGGGCTGAACCTCCTGCTGCCTTTGCAGTAGGCCTCAAATTTGCACGAGCTGCTGTTATTGCAGGTGAACCTATAGGTGCAACTTCAGGCCTTGTCGCTAGTGGATCAACGGCAGTTCCTGTTGCGATCTTATCTGCAACGCGTTGCAATGCCGCTGCCTCTCTCTCTGCACGACGTTGCAATGCTGCTGCAAGATCTTCACTTACTGCAGAATCCATATCCGCAGCCGATCCCACTTCCATAACAGTTCCGACTCCCACTCTCTGCGCACGATCTCGCAGTGCTGCTTCAAGATCACCACCTAATGTAGAAGCTTTTTTCATAGTATTATAGAGACCCTGCCATTCTGCAATGCTATACCTTGAATGAGATATTTTTTCAGAATCATTAGGTGTATCCGATTCCAGTAATGCCTCATCAGCAGATTTACCTTTCCAATATTTATTAATACTTGAAACACTCAGCACTGGCGTACCTGCAGGAGTTTTTAATCTATCAAATAATCTCAATAACTGAGCGTAATCCCAAGTCGCATCAATAGTTTCATTATCAGCTTCAGTCGCAGCTTCATCTTCTGAATCTGGAAGCTCAGAGGTAGGAGTGCTAGGGCCTGCTTTTGAATCCCTATCAGTATCATCTACATCAACAGGCACCGCACCTATTTCCCCTCCGAACACCGAACTATTATTACTTGAAACAGCACGCAAAACAGCGCCAGAAGTTGGAATGGCAGCTGAAGACACATCAGCTGATCCACTCGCCCCACCGGCCGCACTTGCGTCAGCAGGAGAAGGAGCTGGAAGTGGTTCAACGGCAACAGTAGCAACCTCTCGAACTTGAGCTTCTGCAGCGGCTTGAGCGGCGGCGGCAGCAGCAGCAAGTTCTGTATCAGCTGGAGCTGGAGCTGGAGCTGAAGATGGAGATGGAGATGGAGATGGAGATGGAGCTTGTACTTGAGGTTGTGCACCTGTTCCCACATGGATTGATGCCGCTGCTCCTCTAGCATACGCTGAGGCAACAGGAGGTCTAGGAGGTTGTGTCCCTGAAGCAGCTTCAGCAGCATCTACTGCTGAAGCTGCATCAAAAGATGCCACAGATGATATAGCTGAAGTTCGGCCTCCATCAAGAGTTGAAAGAGTTGAATCCATTGAATCGGCTCTTGGACGAGTAATTAGGCTTTGCATGAAGTTAGCCATGTCAGAACCATCAGCCGGTGGAAAAAAACCCAAAAAGGATTTTAAGATTGTTGCACCTCGATTAGTGGAGCTTGTATAGCGTTTTAATCTATCTTCACTAAGAGAGACCTCAGTGTAATGTTTACTAAATTCATTATAAGTAATTTCAGCAGGCCTCGAGACATTTTTTTTCAAATAGCTTTCAAGAGCATTAATCCATCCGCTGGCAGGAGTTCCTCCAATAGCACGTCTAAAAAAAACACGCCATCTATAGGCGTTAATAAGTTTTAGCAAAGCTTTAACATTATCAGCAGGTGTTACAGGTGCAGCAGTTCGAGTACTAGATGGTCGCATGATTAGATCTCCTAAGATAAATAGTGAATCAAGAGTAACCAATGGTTATTAAGGTTTTATTAAGAAGGATGTAATAATTGAAAAAATTTGAATTTGAATTTTGGAGCCAGGCACCTTAATTTATTTAATCAATTAGTTAGAGATTGTGCTGGCGGAGCCTGGCACCAAAATACTGCCTACGCAGGGACGACGAGGGGTGTAGGTTGGTGCCAAGCATGCATCGCATGCGCGGCCTAATGTATATAATACGTAGGGTGGGCAAAGCGTTAGCGTGCCCACCATTCAACATATTCTTTTTAGAAAGTTTAAAATAAAAAAGAACTGGCTTGTTGGGCTCGCCCTGCGTGAAGTTCATTAGGTGTTTTAGCCAAATACCAATGCAGGGCTTAGCGCCGACCTACGTTGAATATAGCATCGAGTTATGCAACCCCTACCGCTCCCGAATTTTATGAACGATATTCTGGAAGGCAGGTGAAGACGGCAATGAAAGCCCCCAGAGGTATTCTTGCAATACCGGGTCTGGGGTTTCCAAAAGAGCTTCAAAATCAGCTTGTTCTTCTGTGCTTAAATTCACAAACTGATGATCAAAAAATCTTAATAACAATAAATCCAATTCCAACATCCCTCGCCGGCATTTCCAGCGAATTCGTCCCAGATCTTTGGACTCTAAATCGATCTCATTCATTTATGGTAAGATTCTTTTAAAAATAAACCTAAAATAGCGGCAACCACCATTCCCATTGGAATAAGCGATAAGGCAAGATGATAGTCAAAGCTATCGTAAGAGCGAATTCCATGATTCATCGCCCCCTTCCAACTTATGTCTAAAATAATTCCGACTAAAGGTTGAGTAATCATTCCGCCCAACATGATCAACATATTGGTAAATCCAATTGCAGTCGCTGCCAAATGCAAAGGTGTGTTCTCTCTCACAATAGCGAAACATAAATTTTCGGCACTACAAAATACGCCGAACAAAAATAATAAAATCGCTAAATTCCAAAAGCCCTCAATTTTCACATACAACACGATGGAAATCATTAAAGCCGCTAATAAGCTTCCTACGATTAATGGGATTCGACGAGAACGCAATTTGTTGGAAACCCAACCTGCAATCGGAGAACCAATTAACCAACCTAAGAAAACCATGGAATTCAATTTTGCTGCCATAACGGGAGTAATATTTTCAAAACAATTCATGAAGGGAATTCCCCAAATTTCAGCGAAAGCTGAAAGGGAAAGAAACAACATGCAACCGATGATACCGCAAAACCAAATTTGCCGATTGCCGATCATCGTCCACAATCCATTTAATAAATTTTTAATCGTATGAGGACGTTCCAGATTAGACTTCGCATCTTTGTTGTTATCTCTGATACCAAACCAAAAAACAGGTATCAAGGCGACACCAATGATGGCACTATAAATTAAAACATGTTCCCAACCAAAATCCTGCACGACCTTGCTCATGACTACGTCACCGGCCATCGCCCCTGACATTCCAAGCGCTGTCGTTAATCCGACAAAAATTGCAAAATATTCTTCAGCCAACCATACTGCTGCCAACTTCAATGCACAGACAAATGCAAACGCACTTCCCATCCCCATCATGAATCGGCCAGTGCCTGCAAGAACTACGTTACCACCCAGGCCGAATAAGAAACACCCTCCCGCACAGAGCGCGAGAGCCGTCACTAAAACTTTTCGAGGGCCGAGATAATCAGTACTAATTCCCACCACTGCTTGCATCGGTGTATAGGCGTAATAATACATGGCGATTAACCAACCAAATCCTTGAGCATTGATTTGAAAACTGTGCATCAACTCGGGAACCATGACACTGGGTTCGATCCGAAGCAGATATTCATAACAGTAAAAGAGTGCGCCTAAAGCACAAACAAAAATTCCATAAAAACTAGGAGTGCTGATTTTTTTATTCATCGTAAGTTCCTTCTTTTATTAAAAATACATCCGAGTAAGACTCTGCTTGATCACTGACATATTGGCGCTCCACTCTAGGAGTGATGCCCGATAAAATCTCATAAGAAAAACCATCTGCATTAACCGCAATTTCTTCAATGGGTAAATCTTCTCCCCAAAGAACCACCGTATCACCTGCCGCCGCTTCAGGACAAGATCGAAGATCAATTGTAATCATATCCATCGATACCCTACCCACCACAGCACAACGAACTCCGTTAACTAGCACCGGAGTACCATTTTTCACACTTCGAGGATAGCCGTCTCCATAACCAATACTGACGACACCAATGGACATATCCTCAGGACATTGCCACGTTCCACCATACCCTATTTTGTCACCACAATGTAAGTTTTTAATTAACATAATTCGAGCTTCCAAACTCATCACTGGACGCAATCCATACTCTCGCCCCGTGGTCCCCGCAAAGGGAGAAACTCCATAGAGCATAATGCCCGGCCTTAACCACTCACGTGGACGAACTAAATTAGGCTCGCCCATAATGATCGCTGAATTTGCGACACTTTTAGGGCCCTCATATCGTGAAACTACTTCACCAAAAATTTCAAGCTGTTGCTGAGTCATTGCACTATGCAGCCAATCCGCTGTGGCAAGATGAGTCATCAACCCAATAGGTATCATAACCGCTGAACTCTCAACTAGACGCTGGTAAACTTCTGATATTTCTTCAGGAAAAAACCCCAAGCGATGCATCCCTGTATCAATCTTCAGCCAGATTTTCAATAATCCGTGATCAATCACAGTCTCTAAAAGCTCTAATTGATGGAAAGAATGAATAACGCTGGTCAAATTTTGGTCATGGCAAATTCGAAGTTCTATTTCATTCTGAAAGCCCGCCATCAAAACGATATCTTGCTGTATACCTGCCGCTCGAAGTGCCAAAGCTTCATTTAAGGTCGCCACTCCAAAAGCATTCGCATTGGGTAAAGCCTCTGCTACTTCCAAAGATCCGTGACCATAAGCATTCGCTTTAATCATTGCGATCACAGGATGTAAGGGTAATTTGGAATGGATGATCGAAAAATTATGTCGCAAAGCATCGAGGTTAATTTTAGCTATAGTCCCTCGGCTCATCATTTAATTAATCCGAAAAGGGTGGACGAGTAACCGCTGAAGTGAAATTGTCGAATCGAGTAAATTGACCTGCAAACGTTAAATTCACTTTCCCAATAGGTCCATTACGTTGCTTACCGATAATAATTTCCGCAATACCTTTATCGGCCGAATCTTCATTATAAACTTCATCCCTATAAATAAAGGCAATCACATCGGCATCTTGCTCGATCGCACCAGACTCACGAAGATCAGACATCACGGGTCTTCGATTTTGTCGTTGTTCCAAGCTTCGATTGAGCTGTGAAAGTGCAATCACGGGAACATGTAACTCCTTCGCTAAACTTTTTAAAGAACGCGAAATTTCTGAAATCTCAGCCGTTCGATTTTCCTTGGAACCAAAGACCTGCATCAGCTGTAAATAATCGATCACAATGAGCCCTAAGCCATCGTGTTCCCGAGCGACTCGACGTGCACGAGAGCGGAGCTCAGTCGGAGTCAATGCAGGAGTATCATCGATATACATTTTCACTTCGGACAACATACTGATCGCTGAAGTAATTCGGGGCCATTCATTGTCATTAAGCTTACCAGTTCGAACCCGATGTTGATCCACTCGCCCCAAGGAAGAGAGCATTCTCATCACCAATGATTCAGCTGGCATTTCCATACTGAAAATCAATACGGGTTTTCCGCCTTCTTTCATACTATGCATCGCAGCATTTTCAGCGATGTTCATCGCAAAGGTGGTTTTTCCCATAGAAGGTCGGCCGGCGACAATAATCAAATCTCCATCCTGCAAGCCCGAAGTCATTTGATCAAAATCCACAAACCCTGTCGGCAACCCTGTAAGCCCCTCAGGTGCATGGTAAAGCGTATCAATTCGATCAGCTGTTTTAGCTAAGAGCTCACTGATCGGCACAGGACCTGCGCCACGAGATCTCTGCTCTGATACTTTGAAAACTTGACGCTCAGCCTGATCCAACAGTTCTTTGGTCGCCCTACCATCGGGATTAAAAGCACTTTCGGCGATATCGGTTCCGATCTCAATCAATTGCCTTAATACAGAACGTTCACGAACGATTTCCGCGTAGGCGACAACGTTAGCCGCTGTCGGTGTGGTATTGGCTAATTCAAATAGATAACTTTCTCCACCTGAGGCCTCAAGTTGCGAAAACTCTTTGAGAGCTTCTGCCACGGTGAGCATATCAAAAGGTTGAGAGCGCTTAGAAAGTTCATGCAAGGCTTGGAAAATTAAGCGGTGTTCATTGCGGTAAAAATCATTGGCTGTAATCAGATCGGCAATCCGATCCCAGGCTCGATGATCTAACATCAACGCGCCCAAAACCGATTGCTCCGCCTCTTGAGAATAAGGAGGAACCTTTAAGGATCGGGACGCGGTTGACGGTTTTCTAGTCAAAATTATGCCTTAAGGGGAACAATTTCCACCGTTACTTTTGCATGAACATCACTGTGCAAATTGACAGTCACTTCATGTGCACCGATAGTTCGAATAGGTCCATCAGGAAGATTGACTTCACTCTTAGCGACATCAACCCCTGCTTTAGTGATTGCAATAGCCACATCTCGAGGAGAAACAGAACCAAATAATTTCCCTTCATCACCCGCTTTAGATTCAATTACGATCTTAAGCGCACAAATAGCTGCTTCACGTTTTTGAGCCGCTTTTAAAGTTTCTTCAGCTGCTTTTTCTAATTCAGCTCGGCGAACTTCAAAAGTCGCAATATTGGAAACAGTCGCTGGAACCGCTTTGCCACCAGGAATCAAAAAATTACGGCCGTAACCAGGCTTCACTTTAACTTGGTCGCCCACTTTGCCTAAATTGGCCACTTTTTCTAACAAAATTACTCTCATGCTTTAACCCTCTTCTTAAAATATTGACGGATATTAAAACCCGCATCGATGAACCCTAGAGATGCCAAAATCAACGCCACAACTTGCGGCACAAACACCAACCCTAACTAAAATACTCCCAACACCAAACCCATCGGCTTGCGCCATTGCACCCCTGCATGCAGCAAGCTTAACCCAGCAACCATAAACGGCATCGCTAAAACGGGCAGGCCGCCGTAAATCCAAATAGAACGAGATAGCGCCCATGTTACCACAGCTATTAATAAGACCCCAGCCCCTAAACGACTCAAACGAATTGATCTTAATTCCAGGGATAGACTCTTTACTTTAAACACCGCTGACTGCCACCATCGAGCCAAGATCAGCTGTATAAAAGCAATCAGCAAGGTCAAAGACACACTGATTCCTGTCGCCAAAGGCACCAATTGTTTCAAAATCCCTTGAATCTGCTTGGCATCGAGCTGCCATTGGACATTGGTCTGTAATTGTTCCAAAAAATTCTGGGTCCCGATTCGAAGAGCCAGGTTACGGTCCGCTACGCCAATGGCAAGCCCGTCG
>CAIQCE010000201.1 GCA_903870185.1 uncultured Gammaproteobacteria bacterium | reverse complement strand
TTTACCAACAGTTGCCGTTTTTAGACCATTTTCATGAGCCAATGAAAATAAAGTACTGACTTCTAATAATGGATCATTTTCCTTGGAGCGATTCATCGCTTCTAAAATTTTATAATCTTCTGTAAAAATAGGTGACTTGAAATTAACAGGATGATTAGCTGAATCCCTCCCATTTGCAGGAGGGTCCCAACTGGTATTTCCAAAATAGCCCGATTTCCCAGAAAAACTGCCTGTTGCAAAACTAGCTGCATTCATCATGGTGAAAGTGGGGTAGCTGGAGTGATTATCTTCAAAATAGGATCCCTCTTTACTTAGACGATATAAATTAGGAGTCAATTCAGATGAAATACTGTCGGGTCGAAGCCCATCCCATATAAATAATATTATGTATTTTTTAGGTGTTGATTGAAGCGCAGGATCAGCATGAGAATTGCTTAATACTAAGAATCCCAATAATAAAATTTTAATTAATCGCTTTAACAACGAAATACCCCTAAAAAATTTAACAAACCAAAGTAATAGTGTTAGTATTAAAAGTGAGAGCTGCTTAACCTATCTGTTTCAAGTTAGAATATCTTGCAGACTTTTCACTTCCTTGGAAATTCTTATCTTTATTATAACTTTCAGATAGATTAAGTTTTATTTAACTAACAGAGGGTTAAACTATGAAAAACATAAAAACATCAGCTATTATCTCTGCAATTTTAGTTTCAATTCTGACGGCTTCTACAGCCTTGGCCGCAGATTATAAACTAAATTTGAACAATAAAACAACAGATGGTTTTTCAATCAAAAAGGGATTAACAGAAATCGGCACTTTAGAACCTAATGCCACCTTTAAAACCTTGGATCTGGATAAAAGTGATAAATTAATTTTCACATCTAATCATCTTCCAAGATTTGCCATTGTATACGATCAGACAAACAAAAGACCCAGATGCATCGATATTTCTAATTATCGCTGCGATGTTACTTCTTTACCTTTATCTGTATTCAATATCAGTATTTCAAAATAAATAATTAAGGGCAGGGCGGGAATTATTTCTCGCCCCTCTCTACCTAAGTAATAATGTCCAAACCCCAAGTCCTATAAAAATACAAGCGGAGGCTCCCTTAAAGAAGCATTTCCAATAAATACTACTGCTTGTGTTAAATGAGTTAAAATACCGAATTTTGACAGAATGTCCCAATAGACCTGCCGATAAGTTAATGAGAAACCCTGATGCATTAAATATTAACCCCAAGATCAGAAGTTGTTTTGTAATATGCGTATCTGTAATAAATTGTGGTAAAAATGCTATGAAAAATAAAGCAACTTTTGGATTAAGCAAATTGATCAAAAAACCTTCTGATATAATTCTCCATGTTTTCTTTGGCATTTTAGTATAAGAATCATCAGATTCTTTTCTTTTAGGAATCAGCTCTCTAATCCCTAAATAAATCAGATATAGAGCCCCAACTTGCTGAATCAAATGAAAAGTGATGGGTGAATTAGCTAAGAAGAATGCTAATCCACATGCCACTGAAACTACATAAACAAAGGTTCCTGTTTCGACCCCAATGGCAGCCCAAACACCCGAAATTCGCCCATGCCGGCTTCCTTGGGTAATACAGTAAAGCATTGCAGGCCCTGGCATTAAATTGAAAGCCAGCATAGTGGGAACAAATACTTCAAAGAGATAGATACTCAACATGCTTAAAAAACCAAATGATAAGAAACAGTAGGTTATATTATCTAGGCTAATACTAAATTACCAGTCTTCTTGATTGCCGGTAACTTTTCTTACCGGCAATGTGAGGGGCGAGGTTTAGATGGATTCAACCAATAAGTGTCATTTGCCAAAGACAATTTCAATTTTTCAAAGAGGATTTCAATAAACGGTTAAGTACTCAACTAAAATGAGGTGATTGGCACCTCATTTTTAGTAATCAATTATAAAAAACAATTATCTTTCTAACGCGCGCCAGCACGTGGCGCTGCCCATTCAGCAACTGGGTTGACTGATACAACAGCTTGCCCAGCAGGAGGAGCTTGTTGAGCGTTATATATCATAGCACCCTGTGGCATCGGGGCACCTGGTGGTAACATGAACATGACAGGGCCTCCTCCGTGATAGCCCGTAGGTGGTTGTTGATGCTGGTTTGCCGCAGCGTTAGCTTCTCTTTGATCAACAATTGTTCTGATCTGAGTATCTAATACTGCTCTTCCAGTCTTGTACATACTTCTACGTGCCCCAAACTCAAGAATATAGATCAACAGAAACGCAGAAACTGCAACAGCTGTCGCTCCATAGCGCCAGGTCGGTGAATAAGCTGGATCGTCAGGATTTGCGAGTGCTACAATAGCCACGGCTCCTGTGAAGATTGTAAGAGGGATTACTAAATAATTTAGTCTTGACCAATAAGGAGCGTATTGATTTGTGGCACCAATATAAGCACCGACATTTGTAGAAGATGAGGTGCCTGCATAATACCCATTCACTGTAAGATGCCTTGAGCAACTAAGGCTAACAAATGGCACAGTACCATTACAACTATTCTGATAAGTTGACACGGTAGTAAAATCATACTTGCCTAAAGTGGATGCATCGGGTCTCATAGTAATACTCCATTTTTTATGAATATTTTAGTGACTGAAAAAAACTAAAGTCAATGTACATCGTTTCGCTATAAAAATCAATAATAGTAGGTGCACCTCACAAGCAAACAATCTCTCAAGCAATTCATTTTCACCCTAATGGGTCCTGTCGAAAATAATTGATTTGAAAAGTTGCTCTTTCTACTATCTGCTCACTTAACTAAATAAACAAAAATAAAATGATTTTTTAAAGTCATACGTATACAAATAAATCCGTAGTAGATCATCTGGCAAATAAAATAAAACCGTCTTTACCAGATATTTTTTTCATGCACTATTCGGAAATTAGTCAAGAATGTATTTTTCAGTCTTGCCGAGTATACTATTTAAATTAATAAGTTATTTTCTTGCAATACCTTTACAATATATTTTCAGTCGTAGGTTTATATTTTTGATAATCTTTATTATTAGCAATCCAGACTTCTTGGATTCAACTCATGACATTGTCAAAGAGGATTGCAATTTTCCAAGTTAGATTTCAATAGATTAAGCTTAGTAGATAAGTCATATTATCATGGTGGTTGAAGTTAGGTCTTAATGTAGTATCATGATCGAGTGTTACTAATGATTTCATAGGTAATTTCATTTCCGCCTTGGTGTAAATAAGACATCGTTGCATTCCAAGCTAGCTCAAAAAATATCGCTAAGAACGGCAGAAAAATCAAAAATACTAAATAAAGTCCCATACTCATTAAAGCTACTACGATTAATTTTAGCATTTCAGCTCTAAATTACATTTTTAGAATATTTAAAAAGTTCGTCATTGGAAATGCTGTTTCTGGGAAATGTCCAATGATCGCATTATTTAGTTTTGAAGCATGTCTATCACGACGCTTTGTTTCAACCAATTTAGTTGATAAGCTTTCTATTCGTCGCCTAATAGTACTTTCTGATGGCAATACAATACACGCCCTTTTGCAGTGACGAATAATTTCTTCAATAATAAGGCTAATCTTAGTTTGTTGCGGTGTTAGATAGCACTCCTCAATTACTGTTTGAATAATTTGT
>CAIQCE010000200.1 GCA_903870185.1 uncultured Gammaproteobacteria bacterium | reverse complement strand
TGGATTGAATAATATGATATCCGCTACCTAATGGGTCCCTTTCTGGGTTTATAAAGGTAAGTACGCGTTCTTTTTGATAATGATGCATAAAATGCCACAGAACCGGAGCACAAAGGGTAGCGATGCTGCCTACACCTAAAATGAGTCTCCAGCGAATTCCGGACAGTAGAATGACAAATATGCCTGAGGTGGCGATAATAATGCCTGTTCCTAAGTCGGGTTGTTTAGCAGTCGCTAATACAGGGATGGCTAAGATTATACTGCTAGTGAACAAGGTTAGTGCAGATGGTGGTAAAGTTTTGTCCCTCATATACCAGGCAAGCATCATCGGCATAGCGAGTTTCATAATTTCTGAAGGTTGAAAGCGAACGAACCCTAGACTTAGCCAGCGTTTAGCGCCACCCCCTGATTTTCCAATAACCAATACGAGTATTAGCATGAGTAAACCAATGCTAAAGACCCATGGAGCCCATTGTTCATAGCGCTGGGGTGGGATTTGGGCAAAGAAGATCATCACCAGGAATCCTAGGGCTAATCGGATCAGCTCATTTTCAATAGAATGGAAATTTTGATCGCTAGCACTATAGAGAATAGTGACTCCAACGAAAGACAAACCGAGTAAGCCCATTAAAAGAACGGGATCCAAGTGCATTTTATTCCAGCGCCATAAGAACATCTTACGCTTCAGTCGGTTTTCATAAGGATTAGAGAGTCTGTCCATTTTTTTCTTTAGGTTCCGTATTATTGGGAGCTTCGGGTTCTAAGTGATGCTCTGTTACAAGGTAATAATCTAAAACTTCTCGGGCTACTTTAGTAGCCGTATTAACATGTTCTACAATGACCGAAATGGCAATTTTAGGATTCTCTACAGGAGCAAAGCTGATAAAAAGGTGATTATTTCGTAAGCGTTTTTTGACCATGTCATCGGTAATTTTGCTATCACGTCCATAAACCTGGGCTGTTCCTGTTTTAGCAGCCGCTGTATATGGCATATTATGGCCGATCAACCAGGCAGTCCCATGTTGTGATCTCAAAACTTGTTGCATCCCTTGGAATACAATATCCCAAGTACCTGGTTCTTTTAAAATAACAGGAGGAAGTGCAACAGCGGGTTTTATAACAGTCCCGTAAATAGGATCTTGAGATTTATGTAAGAGATGAGGTTGATATCGAAGGCCTCGATTAGCCAGTGTTGCAGTGGCCGCTGCAAGTTGTAGGGGTGTCACAAGAACGGCGCCTTGCCCGATACCCGTGTTGACGGTATCTCCTGGATACCAGGGCTGTCCGGTCACCTTTTGTTTCCATTCAGGGGAGGGTACGATGCCTCCTAATTCATCGGGCATATCAATGCCGGTCGCTTTTCCAAATCCAAATGCATTAAGAATATCATCAATTTGATGGATGCCGACTTTTACCGCGAGTGTATAAAAGAAAATATCACACGACATCGTAATAGCATCGACGACATTGACAACACCGTGCCCACCTTTTCTCCAGTCATGATAAATATGGGCAATATGGGGCAGTTGGAAAATCCCATGATCAACCACTTTAAAATTGATATCAATAATCCCTAAGTTTAAAGCATTAATTGCCAGGAATGGTTTTATTGTGGATCCTGCTGCAAATTGTCCCCGAATCGCTCGATTATAGAGAGGGCGCTCGGATGAATTAAGCAGTTCTTGATAATCCTTTTGGCTGACGCCAGCCACAAATAAATTGGGATTGTAACTAGGGTTTGTGACCAGCGCTATGATTTCACCGTTCTGAGGATCGATAGCGACAACGGCACCGCTTTCACCATTCAATGCATTTTGTGCAACGGATTGTAGTTGGCTATCAAGGCTCAGATAAATATTAGTCCCGGGAATAGGGGGGCGACGTTTTAATATTCTAACGACTTTGCCACTGGCATCTGTTTCAACTTCTTCAGAACCCACCGTTCCATGCAAAATATTTTCATAATATTTTTCTACCCCTGTTTTTCCAATGTAATCAGATCCGCTGTAATTAACAGGATCTACTTGGGCTAATTCTTTAGGATTGATTCTGCCGACATAACCAACTACATGGCTTGTAAGTTCATTGAAAGGATAATGACGCAACATTTTGACAACAACGACTACTCCAGGGAATTTATATTGATTAACATAAAAACTAGCTCGTTCTTCTTCATCTAATTTTAATTTCAAGGGGACCGGTTCATAAGGATGATATCGTTTTAAATTGTGTTTGAAATTTTGGATATCAGTTGAGCGAATATGAACCAATGGTTTTAAGGCTTTAATAGTAGCCTTTAAATCGTGAATGCGCTCAGGGATTATCGCCAGATTATAGGCTGGGATATTTTCAGCAAGTAAAACTCCATTTCGATCGTATATTAAACCTCTGTTAGGTTCTATTGGTGTGATATCCATTAGGTTTTTTTGTGAAAGAGTCGAATAGACTTCATTTTGTCTAAGCTGTAGATATCCTAAGCGTAGAATCAAAATTAAAGATAAAACAACAGCGATAATAAAGCAGCTTAAGGTTCGACGAGTAAATAGTTGCGATTCTTTGGCATGATTTTTAATTTTTAAAATTCTGCTCATAATGCTTAGCTACTATCGATGATAAGGATGATTATTTAAAATACTGATGGCTCTGTAAAGTTGTTCTGCTAGCAATACTCTGACTAAAGGGTGAGGCAGTGTTAACTTTGAAAGAGAAAAAATGCTTCGTGCTTTTTTTAAAGAGCTTTCACTTAGGCCTTCAGGGCCTCCTATCAAAAAACTGATTTTAAGTGATTCTAGCTTCGATTGTGATAAGTGTTTTGCTAAATCTTGGCTACTGATTTCTTTTCCTAGCCGATCTAGTGCAATTATATAATCATCAGAATGAGCTGCATCGAGTAATTTGTTTGATTCAAGTTCCATAATTTCAGTTAAATTAGAATTTTTAGTTCGTTTTAAACTGGGTATTTCAATTAATTTAAGTTGATAGTCAGGTGGCATTCGATCAGCGTATTCTGCGTATCCTTCGCATACCCATTTAGGCATTTTCGTGCCTACTGCAATTATTTTAATCAGCATCATGAATTCGATTTTCTTGAGTCAAGTTCCACAGTGCTTCTAAGTTATAAAAAGCTCGGGATTCGGCTAGCATTATATGAACGACTACTTGCCCTAGGTCGACTAAGGTCCAGGCACCTTCTTCATCTGTTTCAGTTCCCAAGGGACGGGCACCTTGTTCTTTGACTGCTACAGCTAGTTTGTCGGCTAGTGAATGTGCATGTCTTTTAGAGGTTGCTGTTGCGATAATAATATAATCACAGACATCGGTCAGTGAGTGGACATCAATGGCATCGATATCCAATGCTTTGCCGTCATCTAAGGTCTGTTGAGCTAAATTTAATAGAGTTTCAAGATTCATATGGTTCTCGTAAAGTTGATGTTTTTTAATGTATTGAGCCACTTTATTACCAATCCCATGAATTTCAGAATCTCTGTTTTTGAACTGAGATCGAATTACAGTGGATGAAGTGCTAATGGGAGGCGCTTTGTAGAAAAAAATACAGCCTGATGGGTGGGAATGCAAGTTTTCTACTCGATTAGTTATGTAAGCATTAAACCAAGT
>CAIQCE010000199.1 GCA_903870185.1 uncultured Gammaproteobacteria bacterium | reverse complement strand
GGTTGCTGAAAATATTTTAAATCGACAATTTACGGTAGCTAACCCCAATGAAGCCTGGGTAACGGACATCACTTATTTGTGGACTTTAGAAGGTTGGTTATACGTTGCGGCTGTATTAGATTTATTTTCTCGTCGTGTGGTGGGTTGGGCTATAGCCGATCATATGCGAGAAAGCCTTGTTCAAGATGCTCTGCAGATGGCGCTGGGTCGACGACAACCAGGGCCGGGATTATTGCATCATTCTGATCGTGGAATACAGTATGCCAGCCACGGCTATCAGCAAACGCTTAAAATGGCCGGCATTACGCTCAGCATGAGTCGTAAAGCTAACTGCTGGGATAATGCGGTCATGGAACGATTTTGGAGTAGTTTGAAATCAGAGCGAACAGACGGGAAAACATACAGAACACGAGAGGAGGCAAAATCAGATGTCATTCATTACATAGAAATGTTTTACAACAGTAAGCGGTTACATTCTACACTGGGCTATCTCAGCCCTATGCAATTTGAAAACCAATTTCTCTTGAAAAATGTGTCTACTTTTAGTTGACCAGAACAATAAGCACTCATGATGAAGAATCCAAATTAACATAAAATTGCCTAATTTTTGCGCGATCAGCTCATTTATACATGAGAGATTACTTACAATCTGTCAATTTTGTGGCAATATCACGGCATTAAATCTCGACCGATTGGTCAATATTTACCTGATAGGGATTTCAGAAAGCAACCGATATGCAATGAGGTAATGCTCATGATCCTTACAGACAATCGAATCACTAAAGCATTCTTTAGAGACTGCCCTATCAGCGATAGGCAACAATTCAAGTATTCTCATAGTCTACTTCCTATTAGCATTGGTCAGCCTGCACATGAAGGCAAAAAACTTGAATCCACTTTGAAACTTGTTAACAATTCTTTCAATCAATGTACTATTTTGCTAGGTGATACTCTCCAGCGTCATAATTTAAAATTAACTCTTAATCTGCCTGAATGTGAAACTCGAGAAAAAGCTAACACCCTGGGAGAGGAATGGTTAGAGCGAAATCATAATATTATCAAGAACACCTTAAAAATAAGGCATAATCTTTTAAGATGGGATACTTGGCTGAATCATTACGATTTTAAAAATCAACTAGCTAAAATTGAAGACCTTTATTCTAACAACACGAAATTTAAGCATGCATTTGACACAACTATAGATGAATATCTTGAACGAAATCCTACCGAACATAACACAACTCACTTTAAAAAAGCCTCCTTAGATTATCTCAAAGAGGAATGTGCCGTTATGATCTTATGGGCTTCTGAGCATTATGATTTCGAGATTTATCCCAATGGTAGAAACACGGCTATGGCAATTACCTACGAGCACTTAATCAGACCCTATAATTCTAGTCTCTTAAGGCCAGTAGCACTCAGATTCAAAAAATATCACAGAAACCTTGCCACTAACTCTAATTTTCTCATCCCAAACTCAAGGGGCAATAAATACAAAAATGCCTGCCCCGTCACTATATAAAATAGACAATACAAAAAACAGGATTTGGATTTCAAAATAGCTGTGATATAGTGGATTGTTTGAGAGTTAACCAAGGAAGGCGGGTGAATGGAAACCAATTCATTGATTTCTACGGAAAATATTATTGAATTCTTACCTAATCATCTCTACTGGCTTGATAGTGAGGGATATTATTTAGGTTGCAATCAATTGCAGGCAAAAACTTTCGGACTGGCTTCCCCTAAAGAGATCTTTGGTAAACAAAATTTGGACTTGGTCTGTTTCAAAAACTTTCCTCAGCTTGCAGAAATTATTGATCAAAACAATTTTACTGTAATGACATCAGGCCTTCCATTATCAATAGAAGAAATTATCCCCGATTTAAATGGAATTCTTTCAACATATCTCTCTCATAAAGTGCCTTTACGAGACCCTCAAAATAATATTATTGGACTATTAGGAACATCCTATAAAATTGATACAATTAAGTTTCGAGAAGATAAATTACTAGCTGAAAAGGAAAGAGCTGAATTTACACTCCAAAATATTATTAGCCATTTACCTGGACATGTATATTGGAAAGATAGAGATGGTAGATACTTAGGATGTAATGATAAACAAGCTGAAAGTCTAAATCTTCAAAGCCCTGATGAAATTATTGGAAAAACAGACTTCGACCTATCCTGGAAAGAAAAAGCACATGAAATCAGAAAGAATGACCTTGAAGTGATAAAAAAGGGCCATTTAATTGCGGTTGAAGAATCAGGAAAACTAGCTGATGGTTCTACAGTAGTAGCTATTAGCCAAAAAGCCCCTCTAAGAAATAAAAATGATGAAATTATAGGGTTGCTAGGGATTTCGTTCGACATCACCGAACTCAAACAAGCCCAAAAACAAGCCCTGGATGCTCAAGCCAAAGCATCTGCTGAAAAGGCCACTAAACGAGCTCTGCTGATTTTTGCAGGCATGCAGACCCATGATCTTCGTACCCCACTTGCCACTATTGATCTTGCCATTTCAGGCTTTAAGAAAAATATTGAAACTCTGATTTCAAGCTATCAAAAAGCGAAAGAAATTGGCATTGAAACTGATTACATTTCTCCGAATGTTTTAAATCACATGAAAAATATTCCGAATGATATTTCAGAATGCGTGAGAACAGCCAATCAATATATTAATTCTTCCCTTAAGAGCATTAAAAGTGCCTCTAATGGAGAAGAACTGTTGACTTCTGATCAACTCTCAATTTGTGACGCGGAACGTTTGTTGAGAAGTATAGTTCAAAACTATCCTTGTGATTTTGAGACTCGAGAGAAAATTCACTTAAATACTCACCATAGTTTTAAATTTATGGGTAATGAAATCTTCTTTAATCGAGTAATAGAGAATCTCATTAAAAATGCTTTTGAACAGATTGAGTTAAAATCCAAGGGCGAAATCTTTATCGCTTGTCATTCCCATGACGAAGTGAATACAATCAAGATTAAAGACATGGCGGGTGGAGTAACAGATGAACTCATCCCACAACTCTTTAATGGCATTCAAAGCTCCAAAGAAGGTGGAACGGGAATCGGTCTCTCTTCCGCCAAGCAAATCCTGCAGGCCTTTGGAGGTGATATTGATTGCCATCGGGTGGATGGGGATTGTATTGAGTTTGTGTTGAGTTTTCCAGCATTAGGCTAATAGCACTGAGTGTTTTTGTAGGATGGTGCCAAGCACAGCGCGACCTAGCGATCCTGTTCTTTTGCAATTCCAAGATTAAAGAATATATTGATTTGTTGGGCCGCGCTGTGCTTGGCACCAACCTACGTTAAATACAGAACTTATATGAATAATATTTTAAAAACTGCTCATAAGGTCCTTAAGTTTCTTAATTGCATTTTTTATCACTTCAGTTACTTTTTCTTGAATTTCAGATTTACTTTCATGACTTTTTAATAAATCTGAAAGCTGTTTTTCTGCTTTTTGTAATATAACATCTTTTTCAGCTAATGCTTTTTCTGCATTTTTCATTCCAATTTTTTGATCGAATGCATCAACCAAATTGCCAAGCACTTCAGTGGATCTTATATTATTGACCTCTACTGCTTCAAACATGTTTGCCGGTACAGATGCAGATGCAAGCAATGACACAGGAGCAAGGCTAATAGCATTAGACTGAACTTCAGCTAGTTTGATTATTTCTGCATATTCACTGGAACCATTATCTGTAAAATTATTTCCAGAAGCAGAAGAAGAGGTGCTGGAGCCTGATGAAACACCTAATACAGCAATGGTAAAAGTTGAACTCACTGCATTACTGGAAGTATTAGTGGCTGCCACTTTAACAGAAATATTGCCTAAATTTCCTGGTTCCGGAGTCCCGGTAAATGTTCGAGTAGAGGCATTAAAGTTTAACCAACTGGGCAATGCACTTCCATCAGCCATAGTAGCCACGTATGTTAAAGATTCATTATCAGGATCACTGAAGGTATCAGAAGGAACAGTGAAATCAAAATCACTGGAAATAATCGCATTTTGATCTGTAAGGAAATTATCTACTACCGGAGTATCGCCACCAGGATTAGAAACCGTGAGAGTAAAATTGCTGTGAGTCGATTCACTCGACGTATTTGTTACAGTGACTTTCACGGTAATACTCCCCACATCCCCCACTCCGGGAGTTCCTCTAAAGGTATGAGTCAATGTATTAAACGATAACCAACTCGGCAAGGCATTGCTGTCTGACAATGTGGCACTGTACGTTAAGATTTCACTCGCAGGATCGCTAAAAATATTGGTAGGAACCGTGTAACTAAAGCTATCGGAGACATCGGCCGTTTGATTCGGAATGGAATTATCAACTACAGGAATATCGGGAGCATCCGACACCGTAATATTTGCAATAGTCACATTGCTAGAAGCATTGGTTCCATCATTTACAGTTGCAGTAATATTTCGAGTGGTGGTATCAGTGCTGGTAGTATTAAATTGCAATGTCTGCATGAAACTCTGAAAGCTAGATAGTGCAACATCAGCATCCGTCACTGAAATCGTCATCACGCCACTTACATACTTAATCGAAAGACCACTAGGAGTTGATTCTGAAAATGAAAGACTGTCTCCTGTTTGAAAATTAGTGATACTGATAGTCGCTGAATGCAAAGTGTCACAAGAATAATCCGTAATCGTTAAACTCGAATCAACAGTAGCAGCACTATCACCCACAGTGAAACTATCAGAGGCTATTGATGAAGTAATGGCGGGGGGGGCGGTGACGTTGACGGTGGCGATTTGCACGGGACTAAGAGTACCATGCCCACCCGTATCCTCCAATGAAAGACTAATGGCTCTAGAACCCACCGTAGCT
>CAIQCE010000198.1 GCA_903870185.1 uncultured Gammaproteobacteria bacterium | reverse complement strand
TTTCAAACGCGATGAAATTGAAAATTTACGACACCTTTCCTCTAAAGAGCTGATTAAATTTCTTCATATTCCAATCTATAAAATTCCAAAATTAATTTACAAAATGCGGCAGCATTTACGCAATGAAATACCCAATTTATCGCCATTCCCGGGTATTTATCAAGTCGTTGAGCATCTGTATCATACCGAAGCCAAGCTTGGCATATTAACCTCAAATTCCATTGAAAATGTCAACAAATGGCTTGAATTACATGGCATGAGGCAATTTTTTAAATTTATTCATACGGAGCCGAATTATTTTTCAAAAAAATATTTATTAAAAAAAACGATAGGATGCTATAAAATTGATAAATCTCAAGCTTATTATATCGGTGATGAAACGCGTGATATTGAAGCGGCACAGAAGAACAAGATAAAATCAATCGCTGTGACGTGGGGTTATAACTCTGAAATGGCATTACAAAAATATGACCCCTCATTTATTGTGGAAAAACCAAATGATTTGCTGGCTATCTTTGGTGTTCAAGGTTTTAAATAGTCAGATATTAATTTATCTTGATCTCAGCCTTAAGCCATCCCATAATTCTAGACTTTTATCAATGATCCCATTCAAGGCCCAACATGTTAGATATTAAATTTATATTAGAAAATACCGATGTGATTAAAGACAGTATAAAAAAACGCTGCGTTACGGCAGACGTTGATGCATTGCTTGCAATTTATGCCAAACGCAAAACATTCATGCAGAATTTAGAGAATCAACGGGCCGAAGCCAATCGTGTTGCAAAAACCATTCCTAAGGCACTGCCTGCAGAGAAAGCTGCGCTGATTAGCCAAGGTAGGGCATTAAATGCGGATATTTCACAGATGGAAGATGAACTCAGGGTCATGGATGCCGTTTATCATGAAGCGATGTTGACCATTCCTAATCTTTTAGCAGAGGATACCCCAGTGGGTGAAAGTGATGCTGAAAATTTGGTATTAAAATCGCATTTGACCCCTCGTGATTTTGATTTTGTCCCAAAGGATCATGTGGAAATTGGTAAGGCACTTGATTTGCTCGATTTTGATAGTGGAACAAAAGTAACCGGCGCAAAATTTTATTTTTTAAAAAATGAGGCGGTTTTACTGGAGTTGGCATTAAAATTATTTGCCATGAAAACGGCTGCTGAATTTGGCTATACCACGTTGATTACCCCAGACTTAGCAAAAAAATCGATATTAATAGGAACTGGTTTTTCACCGAGGGGTGAGGAATCTAATATCTATAATTTAGAGGATTTAGATCTGAGCCTGATTGCAACTGCTGAGATAACTGTCGGTGGAATTCACGCAGATGAAATCATCGATGAAGAAAAACTGCCTATAAAATATGTTGCTGAGAGTCATTGTTTTCGCCGAGAAGCCGGTTCTGGTGGGAAAGAAAGCAAAGGGTTGTATCGCGTCCATCAGTTTTCAAAAATTGAACTTTTCCAAATTACAACGCCTGAAGCGAGTGCTGCCGCTTTGGAAGAAATTTTACAGATTGAAGAGTCTATTTATCAAAAACTGGGTCTACCTTATCGAGTGGTGCGTATTTGTGCCGGTGATTTAGGGGCTGCAGCTTTCAAAAAATATGACATTGAA
>CAIQCE010000197.1 GCA_903870185.1 uncultured Gammaproteobacteria bacterium | reverse complement strand
TTGATTTTTTTAAAAATCCACCATGGGAAAAGATTGAAGATGAAGTTTAAACCAAAAAAAAGCCTCTCATAGAGAGGCTTTTTCCGGCGGTTTAAGGCCTGGCACTCGTTGGATTATTCATCCCACTTTAATGTTCCACCTGCTTGATATTCGATGACTCGTGTTTCGAAGAAATTCTTTTCTTTCTTCAAGTCCATCATTTCACTCATCCAAGGGAATGGATTTTTAGCCCCTGGATATTGTTCAGTGATGCCGATTTGTGAGCATCGACGGTTAGCGATATATTCTAAATATTCCTTGAATAAATCAGCATTCAGTCCAAGAATTCCTGTTGGCATAGTGTCTCTTGCATAGTCAACTTCAATATCCACTGACTCACGGATCATTGCGATGACTTCTTGTTGGAAGGCTTGAGTCCAAAGATGTGGGTTTTCAATTTTGATTTGATTGATCACATCGATTCCAAAATTCGCATGCATAGATTCATCACGAAGAATGTATTGGAATTGTTCAGAGGTTCCTGTCATTTTGCCTCGTCGTCCCATCGCTAAGATTTGAGTGAAGCCCACATAAAAGAAGATGGATTCAAAAATCACATAAAAGGCGATTAAATCACGCAACAATCGTTGATCGTTTTCAGGAGTCCCTGTTGAAAAATTAGGATCTGCTAAGCTTTGAGTGTATGGAAGAGCCCATGATGCTTTTCTAGCAATTGAGGGAATCTCACGATACATATTGAAAACTTCTGCCTCGTCCAATCCTAAGCTTTCAATAATATATTGATAAGCGTGAGTATGTAGAGCTTCTTCAAATGCTTGACGTAATAGATATTGGCGGCATTCTGGGTTAGTGATGTGGCGATAAACCGCCAATACTAAATTATTGGCCACTAATGAATCAGCAGTTGAGAAAAAACCTAAGCTACGTTTGATAATCATACGTTCTTCTGGAGTCAATCCGTTGGGATCTTTCCAAAGTGCGACGTCAGCCGCCATATTGATTTCATTTGGCATCCAGTGGTTGGAGCAGCTTGATAAATATTTTTTCCAAGCCCACATATATTTGAATGGAACTAATTGATTGAGATCCGCTCGGCAATTGATAATTTTCTTATCATCGACTTGAATCGGTGCGGCACCCATTTCAGGGACTTCCAAACCGCTGGCACCTTGTGTGCCTGAGTTTGAATTGAAACTATTGGGATCCATAGTGCTCGCTGCAATTTTAGCGAATTGATCTATGGTAGGTTCAGCTACGACTACGCTGAGCTCAGGTTCACTGAGCTCGTTCCAGTTGAGTAAAGATGATTTTTGAGTGGTCATTTTGTTTCTCCTAATCGTTAAGAAATTTCCTATTGGCAAGCTTCGCAATCGGGGTTTTCGATTGAGCATGCTTTAGGTGTGTTATCAGTATTTCCAGAGCTTACAGCATTTAAGGCGCCATCATTAATGGTCGATTTTTCTGTATTAGTAGCTCCTAAACTACGGAGATAGTAAGTGGTTTTTAAGCCACGCAACCAAGCCATTCGGTATAGGATATCTAATTTTTTACCCGATGGTTCAGCCATATAAAGATTAAGAGACTGGCCTTGATCAATCCATTTTTGTCGTCTAGAAGCAGCTTCTACTAACCATTTAGGGTCAATTTCAAAAGCAGTTGCGTAGAGTTTTTGTAGTGATGCCGGAATACGATCAATCGGGATCAGGCTGCCGTTGTAATATTTCAAATCGTGCACCATGACTTGATCCCACAATCCTAGTTTTTTAAGATCATGAACAAGGTATGGGTTGACCACGGTGAACTCACCTGAGAGGTTAGATTTCACAAACAGATTTTGATAAGTGGGCTCAATTGATTGAGAAACTCCGCAGATATTAGAGATAGTCGCTGTCGGTGCGATAGCCATAGTGTTGGAATTTCGCATGCCCGTTTTAAGCACTCGTTTGCGCAGCTTGTCCCAATCTAGAGTTTGGCTAGTGTCTTGTTCCAAGTATTGGCCTCGACTCTTTGCTAAAAGCTTGATTGAATCGATTGGCAGTATGCCTTGGCTCCATAAGGAACCTGGATAAGATTCATAAGCGCCGCGCTCTTCAGCCAATTCATTCGAAGCTGCGATAGCGTAGTAACTGATTTGCTCCATCGAAGTATCTGCAAACTTTATAGCCTCTTCAGAGGAATAAGGAATGCCTTGAATGTAGAGTGCATCTTGAAAGCCCATGATTCCGAGACCAATAGGGCGATGTTTGAAGTTGGAATTTTTAGCCTGCGGGACTGAGTAATAGTTGATATCGATTACATTATCTAACATACGGATCGCAGTCTTCACAGTCTTCTTCAATTTTTCCAGATCAAGCCCATTAGGTGTGATGTGATTGACTAAGTTGATACTGCCCAAATTACAGACAGCGATTTCATCTTTGGAAGTATTCAAAGTGATTTCGGTGCAAAGATTAGAGCTATGAATAACACCTGCATGTTGTTGAGGTGATCTTAGATTGCAGCTGTCTTTGAAAGTGACCCAAGGATGTCCTGTTTCAAACAGCATGCCCAACATTTTTCTCCACAGATTAACAGCAGGCATTGTTTTACTTCGAATCTCACCTTTTCGAGCACGTTCTTCGGCTTCCACATAGGCTTTTTCAAAAGTTTCACCAAAGGTTTCATGTAGCAGTGGCACTTCATCGGGAGTGAATAGAGTCCATTCTCCGCCTTCAAATAATCGCTTCATGAAAAGATCGGGAATCCAGTTGGCTGTATTCATATCGTGAGTTCGGCGTCGATCATCTCCTGTGTTCTTACGGAGCTCTAAGAATTCTTCAATATCCATATGCCAAGTTTCTAAGTAAGCACAGACAGCACCTTTTCGCTTTCCACCCTGGTTGACGGCAACGGCGGTTGCATCGGCTACGTTTAGGAAGGGAACAACTCCTTGAGATTTGCCATTGGTGCCTTTGATATGAGCGCCCATGCCTCGCACAGAAGTCCAGTCATTACCTAATCCACCCGCAAATTTGGAAAGTAGAGCATTGTCTCGAATCGCACTATAGATGCCGGATAAATCATCGGGAACTGTTGTTAAGAAACAGCTGGATAATTGTTCTCGGCAGGTTCCAGAGTTGAATAATGTAGGAGTTGAGCTCATATAGTCGAAGGAAGAGAGCAGATTGTAGAATTCAATCACACGTTCTTCTCGTGGAGTTTCCTGTTGAGCTAAGCCCATCGCGACTCTCATGAAAAATATTTGAGGTAATTCAAAGCGAGTGCCGTTGGAATGGATGAAATAGCGATCGTATAAAGTTTGTAGACCCAGGTAGGTGAATAGTTGGTCACCTTTAGGGTTCAGGGCTGCTCCTAATTTATCGAGGTCATATTCAGCCAGCATAGGGCTTAGGAGTTCTAATTCAATCCCTTTATGAATGAATTTCTTGAAAGCTTCGGGATAAAGTTGGGCAATGTCAACTTTAGCATGGTCATGTTCCAAGCCCAGGAAGTCTAAGCCTT
>CAIQCE010000196.1 GCA_903870185.1 uncultured Gammaproteobacteria bacterium | reverse complement strand
TTTCAAGAAGCTTTTAGTAAAGTTTGGCATGGTGAGGCTGAAAGTGATCGATTCAATGGGCTTGTTTTAAGAGCGAAGTTGAATTGGAGAGAAATTGCTCTTTTGAGGGCGTATGCTAAGTATGCTCAGCAGGCAGGATTTACATTTAGTCAGGCTTATATAGAGCAAACTCTATTGCATTATGCACCCATTGCTAAACTATTAGTGGATTTGTTTAAGGTCCAATTCGATCCTGCGTTAAAAAATCGTGAAGAAGTAAAAGTTATTAAAAAGAAAATTGAATCAGCTTTAGATTCAGTGAGTGCTTTGGATGAAGATCGTATATTGCGTTATTACACAGCATTGATTGAATCGACCCTTCGTACTAATTATTTCCAAAATGATTTAAATCATCATTCAAAAGCTTATATCTCTTTCAAATTAGATCCCACTAAAATTCCTGATCTTAGATTGCCATTGCCTAAATATGAGATTTTTGTTTACTCACCGCAATTTGAGGGCATACATCTTCGGGCTGCTAAAGTTGCTCGAGGCGGAATTCGCTGGTCAGATCGGCGTGAAGATTTTAGAGTTGAAGTTCTTGGTTTAATGAAAGCACAGCAAGTAAAGAATGCAGTGATTGTACCCGCTGGAGCCAAGGGAGGTTTTGTCACTAAGCAACTGCCCGTGAATCAAGGTCGAGATGCCATTTTAGAAGAAGGAATTCGGTGTTATCAAAAATTCATCGGTGGACTTTTGGATCTCACCGATAATTTGAAAAATGGTAAGATTGTTAAGCCATTAGACACAGTTTGCTATGATGAGGATGATCCTTATTTTGTTGTGGCCGCTGATAAAGGTACTGCTACTTTTTCTGATATTGCTAATCAAATTTCAATTGAACGGGACTTTTGGCTTAGAGATGCATTCGCTTCAGGCGGTTCAGTAGGCTATGACCATAAAAAAATGGGCATTACAGCCAAAGGGGCTTGGGTTTCAGGTGTTCGACATTTCCAAGATTTAGGTATCAATTTAAATAAATCAGAAATCACCGTCGTGGGTATTGGTGATATGGCCGGAGATGTTTTTGGCAATGGATTATTATGTTCACCATATTTGAAACTGGTGGCTGCTTTCAACCATATGCATATATTTATCGATCCTAATCCTGATGTGAAAGCTAGTTTTAAAGAGCGAAAACGTTTATTTAATTTACCTCGTTCCAGTTGGGCGGATTATAAAGCCGAGTTGATTTCAGCTGGAGGGGGTGTTTACAACCGATCGTTGAAGCAAATAAAAATTACTGATCAAATGAAGAAATTATTTAATATTGATAAGGATAATTTAACACCCAATGATCTGATTAAGGCCTTATTAAAAGCGCCGGTTGATATGATTTGGAATGGTGGAATCGGAACTTATGTAAAAGCAACTTCTGAAACGCATGTCGATGTCGGTGATCGCAGTAATGATGCATTGCGTGTTAATGGTTCTGAATTGAAAGCTAGAGTTGTTTGTGAAGGCGGTAATTTAGGGTTAACTCAGCTCGGCCGAATCGAATATGAGCATGCTGCGGGTAGAATTAATACGGATTTCATCGATAATTCAGCAGGTGTTGATTGTTCTGATCATGAGGTCAATCTGAAAATCTTATTAAATGAAGTAGTAGCTTCGGGCAAGATGACCGAAAAAGACCGGAATAGTCTTTTGGTTTCAATGACAGATGAAGTATCTGATCTAGTGTTAAGTGATAATTATATTCAAAATCGCTCTATCAGTTTGGCATCATTAAATTCAGCCTATAATTTGAATCTTTATCAAAGTTTTATTCAAGTCCAAGAGGGGCTTGGTAATTTAAATCGTGTTATAGAATATTTGCCTAGTGATAAAGAATTTCAAGAGCGAAAATTAGAAGGTAAGGGGCTTACTCGGCCTGAACTTTCTGTTTTATCTTCGTATAGTAAAAATATTTTAAAAGCTGAAATATTGAAATCAGATTTGATTGCTGATCCTTATTTATCCCAGTTTATTCAGTACGCATTTCCAAAAAAAATGCATCAACGTTTTTCTAATGAATTAAAAAATCATTATTTGGGCAAAGAAATTATCGCGACTCAATTAAGTAATCGTTTGGTTTCCGATATGGGGATGATATTCATCCATCAAATGATGGATGAATCAGGAGCATCGGTTTCTGATATTGTCAGAGCTTATACTGTTTCAGCTAAAATATTTTATGCATTTGAGCTCTTCAGTGAAATAGAAGCTTTGGATCATAAAATCGATTTCCATATTCAATACGAAATGATGCAAAAAGTGGTTCAGTCTATTAGGCGTGGAACTCGATGGTTACTGCGTAATCGATTAGAAAAAATTGAAATCAATAAAAATATCGAATATTTTTCTAATAGCGTTTCAGAGTTATTTAAGTTATTGCCAACTCTGCTGGTAGGGCAAGATAAAGTTGCAGTAGAGCATTATAAGCAAGAGTTAATGACTCATAAAATCCCTGAGAATTTGGCTGAAAAAATCACTAATAGCAAGCCAATTTATCATGCGCTTAATATTGTAGAAGCAGCCACTATCGCTAAGAAAAGTGTGAATGAGGTTGCAAAGGCCTATTTTATCTTGGGAGAGCGTTTGAATCTATTATGGTTCAGGGATCGTTTAAATGATTTCCCGGCTGATAGCCATTGGTCACTACTGGCGCGTTCGGCTATGAAAGCTGATTTAGATTGGATTCAACGTGAATTGACTATTTCAGTGCTTAACTTTAATAATAAGGCCTCTAAATTTACTAAGAATCTTGAGGATTGGGCTTTGAAGTATCAAAAATACATTTCGGCTTTTAATTTGGTTCTTGAGAACTTAAGGAAAGAAGGCGCTCCTGAGTTCACTTTATTTTCTGTGGCGATTCGTGAGCTTTCAGATTTGGCTCGGTTAAGTGGTAAAAATACATAATTTAGTTTAATGTAGGTCGGTGTGACAAATTGTCACGATGATTAACTTGAGGATATTGATATGAAAAAATTGATCGCGTTGGTGTCTGCAATCGCACTTTCAATGGTTATTGGAAATTCAGCTTTCGCTGATGAAATTAGAATGAAACAAGCAAGACATTTGATTTCTCAATCTGAAAAATCCTGCAGCGCTCACTGTGCCAAAAAATGCAATAAATCAAAGCACCATCACAAGTGCCATAAGCATCACAGCCATGTTCAAGCTGCATAAAGCTATCAAATTGTGTTGGTAGGTCCCATTGTAGGTTGGTCCCAAGCGCACGCGGGCCAACAAATCAACATATTCTTTTTGCAAAGTATATCAAAAGAAAAAAACGGGATTGTTAGGTCGCGCTGCACTTGGCGCTAACCTATAACAGTTCGCTCTTAACCCTCAATCAAAACAATTTCCGACTCTTCTAAAGTCAATTCCACTTTTTCGATTTTGCCAAATCGACTGGTGATTTTCTTGGAGGATTGGTGAACTTGTTCGATATCTTGATGGGCAAGGCCAATATGCTGGGCCAGATTGTCCATGCGCTTTTGGAATCGTTCAAAATCCTTACTAAGAGCCACTAAATGTTCTTGAATAATATGAACCTGTTTACGAGTAGCCGCATCTTTTAAAACAGCTCGGGCCGTGGTTAATATCGCCATCATAGTGGTGGGGGAAACCATCCACACTCGAGATTGATGGGCAAATTCAACTAACTCAGGATGGTGGGCATGAATTTCAGCAAAAATGGCTTCGGCGGGGATAAACATCACAGCCCCTTCTGCTGTTTCATTCGGAATAATATATTTCTGTGCGATGTCTTGAATATGTTTACGAATATCCAGTTTAAATTGGGCTTCAATAGGCCGTCTTTCAATTTCAGAGAGCTGTGAGTTGATGAGTTGCTTATAATTTTCCAGCGGAAATTTAGCATCAATGGCCACATTTCCAGTCGGTTCAGGTAGTATCAACATGCAATCGACTCGTTTTCCATTCGAAAGGGTGTGTTGAAGTTTAAAATGAGACTCAGGGATGACATTACGCAGCAAGGCACTGAGCTGAACCTCTCCGAAAGCACCGCGAGTTCTTTTATCCGAAAGGATTTCTTGTAGGCTCACTACATTACTAGACAGTTCTGTAATCTTTTTTTGAGCTTCATCGATAATACTGAGTCTTCTAACCACATCAGTGAAAGTTGCAGTGGTTTTTTCAAAGCCCTCCGCTAGGCGCTTGTCCACATGCCCACTGATTTCAATCAGCTTTTCTTGGGTGGATCGAGTTAATTTATCCATGCTTGAGCTTAGGGTTTGGCTATGCTGAAAGAGCGTGTGCTGGATCTGTTCTCGGACTTCTTTCATGCCTTTCTGCAACCCCTCCTGAAGGGTTAAAAGAGCATTAATCTGGTGCTGGTCAAATCGATTTCTTTGATCATGTAATTCAAGCTGCTGTGATTTAAGCAGTTGATAGATTTCATCCCGTTGAATCTCGACTAAACTAAGTCGTTGTTTCAGCTCGTTCAGCCCGTTCTTTGAAGAAAGGCGGAGTGATCCGAGTAATAGAATCAAAACAGCAGTGGCTAAAGGAATGCTTAAATTTAAAATTAAAGACCAATCGATCATAAAATTGAATACCTAACTATGTTAAACTGATTAAGATTAACATAAAATCATGTATTCGTAGAGTTCAGGTTTTCAAGAAGGTAGTCGATATGTTTCAAGGTAATATAGTCGCGTTAGTAACCCCCATGCACCCTAATGGTGAGGTTGATTATCCCACCTTAGAGCGGTTGGTCGAATGGCATCTCGATGAAGGGACCGATGGCCTAGTGGTTTTAGGGACAACGGGAGAGTCTCCCACGATTAATGCTGAAGAACGTCGGTCTATGATTCATAGGGTCATGGAAATTGTCCGAAAAAGGACACCGATTATTGTGGGCACGGGCAGCAATTCTACTCGTGATACCATCGCTTTGACTCTGGAAGCTCAAAAGGTTGGTGTCGATGGATGTTTAATTGTCACGCCTTATTACAATAAGCCGACCCAGGAAGGCTTGTATCAGCACTATAAGGCAATTTCAGAAGCTGTATCTATTCCACAAATCCTTTATAATGTTCCCGGTCGAACAGGTTGTGATTGTTTGCCAGAAACCATTATCAGAATCGCTGCGAATTGTTCTAATGTAGTTGCTGTCAAAGAAGCAACTGGGAAACTAGAGCGTTTGACTCAATTAAAAAAATTGGGAGCCAATATTAGTCTTCTCAGCGGTGATGATGAAACAGCCCTGGAATTTATGTTACAAGGAGGGCAGGGTGTGATTTCAGTCACGTCCAACGTGGCACCTAGATTGATGTGGGAAATGTGTGATGCAGCTCTAAATGCTCGAGTGGATGAGGCAAGGATCATCAATCAACGTTTAGAAAATTTGCATCGTGACTTATTTTTAGAATCC
>CAIQCE010000195.1 GCA_903870185.1 uncultured Gammaproteobacteria bacterium | reverse complement strand
TCTCCAATTAAAACAGGGTTGTTTTTAGTTCGACGCTGCAAGACTTGAATTGTTCTTCGGATTTCATCATCACGCCCAATCACAGGATCGATCTTACCCAATTCGGCTCGAGCGGTTAAATCTACACAATATTTTTCTAAGGCTTGTCGCTGACCTTCTGCATTCGAATCATTCACGGCCTGCCCTCCTCGAAGTTTATTGATGGCTTGCTCTAATGTCGCTTTTAAAACCCCAGATTTTCGTAAAACTTCTCCCAGGGGGCCTCGGTCATCAAGGGCGGCTAATACAAAAAGTTCCGAGGAAATAAATTGATCCTTACGAGATTGAGCCAGCTTATCGGAGACATTCAAGAGTTGAACTAATTCTTTGGAGACATGGACTTCACCAGGTGTACCTTCGACCTGAGGCAAACGCCCAATGGCTTTTTCAAGCTCATCAATCACTTGAATCGCATTCCCACCCGCTTGATTCAATAGAGGCAACACCGTCCCATGATCTTGATCCATAAGCGCTCGCATCAAATGTATGGGCTCTATATAGGCATTATCACGACCTACTGCCAGTGATTGCGCATCGGCCAAAGCTTCCTGAAATGCCGTAGTAAATTTATCCATTCTCATGAGTTTCCCCCTATTATTAGCTTACCAGTATAAAACTAAATAAGGGCATTTTCAGGAATTTCAATGGGGGCTCTGGCATTTACCTACGGTAGTTAGCTACTCAGTGAGCTGATAATATGCTACATGGAGTACCAAGGAAAAAAATATGATTTAAGAGCTGTGTTGGCGGCTCTCAATTGCTGTAGTCAATAAGGTAATTAAAGATCCTTGCATTCAGTAGTAGACAGGAACAATTTTTATTAATCATCAAAAAGCATGAAAAATGGGGGTTATTATGAAAAACCGTTTAGAGATTTTTGAAGAGTATAAAATTCGACGTCATTATGATGAAGAAACTGAAACTTGGTTTTTTTCAGTTATCGATATTATACAGGCATTAACCCAACAACCCGACTATCAATTAGCCAGGAACTACTGGAAGGTCTTGAAAAATAGATTAAAAAAAGAGGGGAGTGAGTCGGTTACAAAATGTAACCGACTGAAACTAGAAGCCGCTGACGGTAAAAAGTATCTTACCGATGCTGCAAGTGCTGAAACATTATTTCGCTTAATTCAGTCTGTACCTAGCCCTAAGGCTGAGCCTTTAAAGCTTTGGCTTGCTAAGGTTGGTTATGAGCGAATACAAGAAATGGCTGACCCTGCTAAATCACTTGATAGAGCTAGAGAAACATGGCAGAAACACGGATATAGTGAAAAATGGATTCAGCAACGAATGATGGGCCAAGAAACCCGTAATAAACTTACTGACTATTAGCAGAAACCATGCAGGCAGAAGGTATGAAGGAAAATAAAACTGCAGGGAAGAAAGGTGGCGGGATCGCTAAAAATGCCCGTATTGAATTGGAAAATAAAACAGGCAAGAAGGTTATTACCTCAGAAAATTATTTGTCATTAAGCAAAAATAAGGTAATACGAGAAAAATCAAATAAAAAATCGTGAGCGGGGGTAGTCAAACATTGCCTGCTAATTTCAGCAGCAACTCTCGATCCCCCTCAGCAATTGCCTTGGCATGCCGAGCCAGTTTCTCGCTATCCCAATCCCACCACTTCATCTTTAACAAAGCTTGCTGAGTTTCTTCATCAAATCTCTCACGTATTAAACGAGCAGGATTCCCACCCACAATCGTATAAGGTTCAACGTTCTTAGCAACCAATGCATTCGTTCCAATAATAGCGCCATCGCCGATATGCACTCCCGGCATAATAGTGACAGAATTCCCAATCCAAACATCATTGCCAATAACTGTGTCGCCTCTGTTTTCTATTCCAATCGGCACCTCAGCCCACTCATCGCCAAAGACTTGAAAAGGAAAAGTTGAAAACCCTCCCATGACATGATTGCCACCGTTCATCATAAAACGAACACCCGTAGCTATCTGACAAAATTTTCCAATAATTAATTTATCGCCGACAAAATCGAAATGATAAAGCACATTTTTTATAAAATTATGCACATCATCCACATCATCGTAATAAGTATAATCACCCACTATGATATTAGGATTATCAATAATATTCTTGAGAAAACATAATCTTTCATTAGCACTTTCCAGGGGAAATTTCTTATTAGGGTCGATCATTACACACCTCTTTTTGAATTTAACGCTATGTATCCTGATAATATTAGTGCGTTCTTCAAGCCCCCCCTAATAGACTTTTATAGGCTGAAATCGATAACGTTCATCTTCATTCTCAACTTCAGCTTCACTACTCTCACTTATAAGGGGTTTTTTATTTTGATCAGCCTTTTTTGGAACTGGTTTAACTCGTGGAAAACTGCTTGCATCACAAAAAGTCGATGATTTAGTTCGCCCATGCCAACAAGCACCCAAAAGCGCTGATGTTAAAGGTGGGACTGGGGCATGCGTTACATCAGCATCTTTAGGTGAGGTGGATTTAGGAGTGACCGAAGGAGCATCTCTAGCCATTATTTTTTCTGCGATACGATTTTTTCGCCGCAGATATTTTTCAGAAGAGGGTTTAATAGACCGTAATTCTTTATAGACACTGTAAGCAGGCTCTAATTCACCTATCATTTCTAAAATACCGGCCTTATGTTCAAGAGCCTTAACACATGCAGGATCAAGTTTGAAAGCTAACTCATAACAAACAATTGCATCCCCGAATAAATCTCGAGCCTCATTGGTTATACCTCTGTAGTAATGAATAACAGGATGAGAAAATCCCAAATCTAAAGCATTTTGGAAGCTCATGAATGCCCTATCAAATCTTTTTAATGTGTATTCAATCACACCCATTTGACAGTGAAACACTGCATTATGAGGAGCCAACCCTAGAGCAGAATCATAACTATTGAACGCATCATTATATCGACCTAACTCAAATAAAATATGCCCCTTCTCAGCATGCGCATCTGAATCAAATGGGTTTAAGCACAAAGCTTTTTCTTGGACTTCAAGGGCTGCCTCAAGGTCTGCAAGCGCTGCAACGCTATGAAGTGGCATTGATTAATCCTTAAATTATGAAACTAAATAGATAATATCATAGGCCAATAAATGGACAAATAGATTATGTGTTAATTTAAATTTTAAATGGGCTTTGAATAATAGAAAAAACAGAATCACTTCCCTGGAATATCGCCCCAAATATATTTGTGCATCTGCAATTGAAAACGCACGGGAAGGTTGTCAGCGATGATCCATTCAGCTAATTCTTGATTGGAGATTTGTTGAAAGCTCGGCGAGAATAATACTTCACATTTTGCAGGCAGTTGGTAACGCTCTATGATTTCTTTAGACCATTCATAATCATTTCGATCGCAAATGACAAACTTAACTTGGTCTGCTTGATTTAAATGATCAAGATTGGAATAAAGATTTCGTTTTTCTTCTAAAGAACCTGGCGTTTTTAAATCCAAAATTTTTACGACTCGGATATCAACTTCAGAAACATCAATTGCCCCACTGGTTTCCAATGATACTTCAAGCTCTTGATCACATAATAATTTCAACAAGTCTAAACTAGCAGGCTGTGCTAAAGGCTCTCCTCCAGTCACAGTTACATATCGAGGCTTATAAGACAGTACTTGAGTTAAAATCTCTTCTAGAGAGTATCGCTTCCCGCCATAAAAAGCATAAGCTGAATCACAATATTGACACCGCAACGGACAGCCCGTGAGACGAACGAAAACCGTCGGCAATCCTACGGTTCGAGTTTCACCTTGAAGTGAATAAAAAATCTCAGTGATCTTTAAAGAAAGCGACTCATCGCCCTTGCTGGCAGACACGTAATCAGCCACCCAATTCCTGTATATGTATAGCGGCCAACTGAGCCACTGTACTGCCAGGATATTCAGATTTGATTCGCTTCAATTCCTGCTTCGCTAAAGCTTTATCGCCCTGTTTTGAATGAACTATCGCTAATTTTAATTTTGCATCTGCAAACTTATCAGATTTTGGATAATCACGAATCACTGTTTGGAAATTTGAAGCAGCTTGCTTCAAATCATTACCTGCCAAATGAATCTCACCTAACCAATAATAGGAGCTGGCAACATGCACCCCCTTAGGGAACCGAGATAAATAGGCACTAAATTCCTTTCTGGCTTTTCCATGATTTTTTTTCATTAACGATTTAACAGCCACTTGATATTCATCACCTTCAGTCAACTTAGAAACAGGAGCAATAGGTTGAGATGGCAAACTCTCCAGTGGCTTTGAATTAGCTAAAGTTTTCTCAGGCAAAGCAGGTGGATTAGCCGGAGGAAGAGGACTAGAGACATTTCCATTCAATCGATTCAAACGCTGATCTAAATCTTGATAGTATGTATTCACTTGATCTTCTAATTTCTTCAAAGCATGTTGCTGCTCTTGAAGATTCCCCGTCAATTGCTGAACTTGCTCTTGCAATTGAGAAACCTGTTGAGGCAGATTCGCATTATTTAAATTATTCATCTGCTGCTCTACACGGGCCAAACGCTGAGTATCTGAAAGATTAGAAGGCGCTGCAAAAGTCGTCGCTTGCTCACTCGGCATGCTTTGACTTGAACTCCCGCTGGAAAGATTAATTTCCTCAACGGGAGCAGAAGCCAATACTACAGATGTAATTGATAAAGCAGCCGATAAAATCAGCAGTTTTTTGAATATTAAATTATTTCTCTTCATAGACTAAATGCACTCTTCGATTAAGTTCCCAAGCCAATTCATCATGACCCATTGAAACTGGGCGTTCTTTTCCATAACTTACCATAGCGATTTGTTTAGGTGAAACCCCTTCTTGCTCCATGATTTGTGCAACAGCTTGGCAGCGCTTGTAACCTAATCCGATATTATATTCACGACTTCCTCTTTCATCCGTATTCCCTTCTAAACGAACCTTCGCATTAGGGTGTTGAACCATGTAATTAGCTTGAGCTTTGATTGGGCCCATATCATGCTCATCAGGAGTACTATTATCGTAGGAAAAATAATAAGTTTGATCTCGAGGAGCATCTAAAGTTGAGATATCTCGACCACTACCAAAATTATTAGCCGTATCGGCACCATAAGTTTGTGAGGAATCAGCGTTATTATTGTTTAACCCTTCTAGATTACTCAAATCATCGTTTTTTGCTAGATGGCTACAAGCAGTCAGCGCAATTATCGCCAAGCCTGCTACTGTTAGTTTTGAAAATTGATTAAATTGCATCTGAAACTCTCCTCTATTAACCCTATGCTAAATTGCTATTTTCCCCAAGCGGGCTCTTGAACACTACCCTCGCTTGAAGGGAATCGAAGTTTGACATTCCCATCAGTGGAAACGGCTGCCAGCACCCCTCGATCACCATACTGAGTCGCATATAATACCATCATCCCGTTAGGAGCTAAACTGGGAGATTCATCATGTCCCGCTCGGCTCAACATTCTAAGTTGCCCCGTTTCTATATTCTGTCGTGCAATAGTAAACAAACCTCCTTCACGATGCATCATAATAATATCTTGGCCATTGGGGAAAAATGCAGCCTTCGCATTATAATCGCCAGAATAGGTAACTCGAGAAACCTGCCCTGAACCAAACGAATATCGATAGATCTGCGGCCCGCCACCCCGATTCGAAGTAAAGATCAGAGAATGCCCATCAGGAGCCCAACTGGGTTCAGTGTCTATAGAGGGGCCATTAGTCAACTGCTTCAAACCACCCCCTGAAAGATCCATGGTATAAATCTTGGGATTCCCCGTCGAGCTTAATACAACCGCTAATTGCCGACCATCGGGTGAAAAAGCGGGAGCCCCATTAATCCCAGGCAATTTACTTACCGCCGAGCGAGAACCACTAGAAACTGACTGAACATAAATAGCAGCACGATGATTTTCAAAAGATACATAACCAATTTTTGAACCGTCAGGTGACCAAGTTGGTGACATAATAGGCTCATAAGAACGCAATAAAGGCTTAGGGCCGAAACCATCCGCATCAGCTACATTTAAACTATAAGCAGTGGGTCTGCCCATAGTACGTTGCACCAATACATAAGCAATATGAGTCGAAAAAATTCCTTTGATACCCGTGAGCTTTTCATAAATCAAATCACTGATATGGTGTGCTAATCGACGTGAATCTTGTTCACTCGTTTCAAAATCATCACTCATTATTATGGAGTCTTTGGCGTTCATATTAGGATGCAACACATCGAGAAGCTCAAAATGCACGCTATAGCGACCACCCTTTGGCTGAATCGAACCGACTACTAAATTAGTCGCCCCTAAATTTCGCCAATAGTTAAAATTCACCTGAGTTGCGGTATGAGGCGTATCCTGGCCGACTTTTAGGCGGAATTGTCCACTGTGTTCCAAATCATGGCGAATCACCTCAGTAAACCCTTGGTTCCCCGGCACATTCAAGTCAGGTTGCATGAAGGGAACAATTGCAATAGGAATGGCCGAATTCACGCCCTGTGTTAATTCCAAGTCCAAAGCGGCTGGCGCCGATACAACAGTCATTAAGGCAATCAATCCAAGACCTAAAACCCAAGATGGCTTCTTAACCCAACGCATTGTTTACTCCTCTCACAAAATAATACGATCTTAGCATAGCCGCTAAATCGGTGAAAGCTTGTATCTTGATGTGTAGGACATTGTTGACTCTGTACTATCTATCGTAGATCGGGTCGCGCTTTTCAGGCCCGACAATGATGGAAAAACCCAAATAACTCTCTATCTATCAAAGGGATGCTTGGCTCCATAAATTATGCAACATAATTTGTGTTACATGTTTTATGGAGAGCGTTAAAACAGTCTCAGCGATTTTGCAAAACTGGATCGCCTGAGACCTCTTCAGCTAGAACACCCCCCTCTCCATTGTTTTCATTTGGTAATAATGGATGCCCAAGTGATTGCTGGAAAGAAGGAGAGCCCGCCATAATCCCATGAACAACTAAGAGACGAGTGCGTGGATTGGGGTCAGGATCTACAGATACAGAACCCCTTTCAGGTCTACCAGGAATTGGCACTACCACAGGATCATCAATAAGTGCGTACTGCTCAGTCGCCCCAGGAGCTAGTCTTCCTCTTGGCTCTTGATTATGCTGCACCTGAAGTTGTTGAGAAGCAGTAATTCCAGACTGATTAATAAAAAAAATATCCTTTCTAAGCAGATAGGTATAAATAGCCACAGCCAAAAAACCCCCAATCGCTAGTACAAATAATGAGGTGGGATCAAATAAATTGCTTAAAACAAAACCTAAAATCAATGGCAGGATCCCAAAGGACATCCCAAATTTAACTAACCAATCCTTATAGATATAATTTGTTATCTTTTTTTTAATATAATAATCAATACCATTAAGCATAGGAGGTATAGCGACTAACAAAAACACCAATCCAATCTTTAGTGAAGGATCCAGAAAAGGCAGAGCACTTACAACAATTCCACTTATTGCAAAAAGGATCTCAATAACCAAAAAAAATTTAGTGATGTTTTTTTGATTATTTTCAATAAAGTTACGCATAAAAATACCTCCCAGTGCATTGATAAGTACTAGGCATGGGTCATCCTGAGCGATTTCGTGGATCTACTGCTTCTTGATCAAAAATTTCTTCATATTCTGCTAGCTCCCCATCATCATCCCTCTCTGGCAATTGATATCTAGATTGATTTCGTGGCCCTTGAGCACCCGTAATTCCATGGGAAGCTAGAGCAAGGGCGAGTGAATGCCCTACTGGGACTGAAGTGGGAACGGACGGGGCCGGAATGATTGCACCTGGATCTGGATCTTGAGCAACAACACCCCCTCGGGTAGCTGATGAGGTAAATGTTCCGCCAGCTACTACGGCCGCGGCTGTGGGCACTATTCCTGCAACTGGCCCACCGGGTGTTTGAGCTTGTTGAGCAATAGGTCGAATTCTTGGCGGCAATAATGGCGCAGTAACGCTACGGCCAGAAACTCGCCCTCGAGGCCTATCCCAATTAAAAACTTCCTCCCTATTTTGATGGGTATGACGCATTGTTAGCAATAAACTTATGATAGCCAGAATAATGGGTGCTGCAGGGTCAGGTAAAATACCTAAGAACACAAATAAAAGTGGCCCCTGGATCAGCAATAACACTAATAAATTTAATCCCATATCTTTATAGGTGTATTTCGCAATTCTTTTTGCAATCCAATAATCTGTTACATTCAGTATCAAAGGTATATAAACCAATAAACACACTAATCCTGCTTTTAATGGCATATCCAAAAAAGGCAATGCGCTGACAGCAAGACCACCCAACATGAAAAGCATATTCATTACCAAAATAAACCTAGAAATGTTTTTTTGATTTTTTCTAATAAATTCAGACATAAAAATATTCTCCTAGGACCCTCAGTGATTATCGGAAATGTAGCACAGCCTACGCGTATATAATGCGTAGGGTGGGCACACTAGCGTTTTGCCCACCCTACACGATATCTAGCATAGAGTTATGTGCACCTTGTCCAGGAAACCCTCAAGAAACGCCCTCCGGCCTAAAGATCAACCTCAACTCCCGGAAATTATCAAACACAGCTGGATCCTTGGGCACCGGCAAAGGCGAAGCCCTCATAACAGCATTCTTAGCTGACCGATCCAAAACAGCATCACCACTGCTTCGCAACATCGTGACCCCCAAGACCGTACCCGAAGGCGCCACCCGAATCAGCAACTGACAATAAATATTAGGACTAGTCTCTGGGGGCATTATCCAATATTGACTAATCGCAGCAATAATCTGAGATTTATATTGATCTAATTGCCCCTGAAGTTTCAAAGCTTGCTGGCGCGCTACCTCCGCCTGTTTCAATTGTTTTTGCTCACTCGCTAATTGCTCAGCCAACAATTTTTTCTGCAAGGCTTGGGCTGCTGCGGTTCGTTTCTGTTTTTCAACCTTAAGCTTTTGCTGTTCGGCATGAAGCTGTTTTTCCAATAATTTTTTCTGCAATTCTTGAGCTTTCTTTCGATTAGCCGATTGATCGACTTTTTTAACAGGCTTAGAAACCTTAGGTTTAATTTTTTTCACGGGCTCCGGTTTTTTAACCACTATGGGCTTAACTGGCTTTGGTTTTGGCGCAGGCTTCGGTACCGCTTTAGAGACAGGCTTTGATTCAGGCTTAGGTTTAGATACCGTTTTAGTGACGGGCTTAGGCACCTCTTTAGGAATCGATTTAGGCTGGAGTTTAGGCTCAGGTTTTGCTTTTTGAATGGGTTTTGGCAGAGGCTTATGAGGAGCAGGAGGCCTCGAAGTCGAGACTTGCGATGAACTGATCGCAACAGCTGAAATCACTTGCACGTTAGAATTCAAGCCCACTCGTTCAGGCTCAGAATGAGGTATATGAAAAACCAAAAATCCAATCAACAATAGATGAACAGCCACTGCCAAAATCAATGGGGCCTTGTAATCATTACGGCGATTTTTAGAGGCTAAGTTAACCATTTTCATGCTGACTAAAATATTGATTGATCCATTTAAAAGCCCGCTTAAGGCCTGAAGTATCGACCCTCGCTTCTACTATCGGTTTCGCATTCCAATCACTCACCAGAATATTCCCCTGAGGATAGATTCGAGTCACCCTCGATGGATCCAGAATAGCATAATCGATATAACTATTGGCGATTAAATAAGAACGAGAAGCCGGATTCAATAAATCTCTGCCAATACTATAATCACTCCTCGGATTCACACACCCTAAAGCCCGCTTCATCAGAAGTGGGATCAAATCATAATGCCCTGTCCAAGCATTAAAAACACGAGGCTTTTCATGAGGCCAATAAACCACCAATGGGACATGAAGTTGAGCTCTCGTATAAGCGCTGACATGGCCCCAATTATTTTGTCGACTATCATTGAATTCTTCCCCATGGTCGGAAGTCACCACAACGATCGTTTGATCTAAAAGATGCTGGGCCTTCAGTGCCGACAATACTTTCGCAATTTGTTGATCGACAAAATGAGCCGCATTACGATAACGATTCCAATAGGGAAGTGGATCGCTATCTTCATTCAAAGCGGCTCGATTACAAACTGGAATAGCTGGTTGAAATTTTTGAGCATAGGGCGTCGGTCTCTGACAATAATTATGTAAAGCATCATAAAACACAAATCCAAAAAATGGTTTTTGAGTATTGTGCTTCTTCAAAAATGTTTTAAATTCCCGAGTGATTTTAAGATCACGCAAGTAGGCTTTATCTCCAGGTGTCTCAATTTGTAAATTAGGAACTGACCGAAATAGGGTTTGATCAAATGCCGGATATTTCATCGAAGCGCTTCTATAAATACCTAGCTCATAATCTTGAGCTTGCAATTCATCCATAAAAACAGGGCTTCGATGCTGCTCTTTCACAGCCGTCCAATAATTATAAGGGAGACTATACAACAAAGAAAAAACCCCTGGCCCCGTCGCATTCCCACCACTATAATGATGAGAAAATTGCCAGGAATGATTCGCTAATTCAGTCAGCGCTGGCATCTCCTGAGACTGCATACTATCAGCCCTCATATCATCGACTAAAATCATCACAATATTGTAGGGTTTTTTGAGAGGATGACATT
>CAIQCE010000194.1 GCA_903870185.1 uncultured Gammaproteobacteria bacterium | reverse complement strand
TAAATATCCCATGTCCTATATCTGGACGCGCCATCCAAGATCCCGTTGTTTACCAAGGACACATTTATGATCGACGCTCATTGGAAGTGATGAAGTCGCATCGTGAATTAAATCCTGACCTGCGTTTGATTCGTGATAAGTTTACCGCAGGATTGATCGAATATGCGCAAACTCATTCTGAAATTAGTATTGAAGCTTATGATTCTTTTTTAAATATTAATTCCGAAGATGCTAGTGTCCCACTATTGTTAACTCAAGATCAATCATCACTTGATGATCTATATGTTTGCCCGATTTCTCATGCTTTTCCGCAGGTGGGTGTTGTCAATCAAGATGAAGGGGATGTTTACGAGGAATTTGAATTTAGGAGATGGCATGCTCGGAACGCAACTTCGGCCACTACACGTCAAGTCGTTGTAAATAATAGTGCTCTGCACCATCCTTTTCATAGAAGATTGATGAAGGCCCTAAGGCGAGCTAAAGAAAATAATCAAAGTTCTATTAATTTGTCTCAGGTTTTCGATGGATTTCAGCAAACTGAAGCACCAGAATATCTGGATTTTAAGGTGAAGGCTCCCAGCAATTTTCGGTATGTTGATATGGGATTGGCAGTTTTGGTAGCGTTGGGTTCTCTAGCCCTCTTTTTTCCGATGATGACTAGTGTTGTTTTTAAAATTGTTTTGAGTTTTTCTATGTCATCGCCATGGCCTGCACTTTTTTTAGGATTGCTGATGCTTGCTTTGCAACTCAGAGGGGCGAGTGCATTGTTTGGAAGTGTTTCTCGTTTTTTTGAAATCATTAAGCAGAGTAACATCATTCAGAAAATTTTAATGGTAATCGCATCATTGATGGTGTTAGGTTGTTTTATTGCTTTGTTCAGCGTTATGAATTTTGCATTTTTACTTACTTACCATTTGTACTTTGAATTAGTAATGGGTTCGTTATTTTGCTTGATTACTGCTGCTCTAAGTTGGCAGGCCTATATTATTTTAATTCGAACGGATTATAAGAAAGCAATCCATCGTTTGATGGATCCTTTAAGTGAAGAAAATCTTCACAAGTCTCTAATGCGTGTGAAAATAGAAGGTTTACTATGTATTTTCACGACTGTTTTTGTAATAGCCTTAATTATGTCGGCGTTATGGGCGCCATTATTTCTGACTGCTACTCCTATTACAGGGTTCGTGGCAGTGATCTCGCTTCTTAATTTCCCTGTGATAGCGGCTAGTGTGGCTCAAACAGTGAATGAAATCCGAACGGGGAAATTTTGCGAAGTAAAAGTGAGTGTGCCATTCTTTTTAAGGAGTGTGCTATCAGGTATATTTCCAGCAGGGAATGATCCGGTTGCTCAAGCGATTGCAATAGAAAGCAGGCATCCGAGGTTCTTTCGTTATGCTAATTTGCTTGTGAGAATATTGTATGCTGTTATCAGAATTTTGATACCGCTTCTAATCTGTATAAGCTATTCAAATTTCCCATTGATAGGTGTTGGTATAGCTTTGCGAATCTTTTGTTTCCCGGCTTATAAAGAATGTACGAAAAATTTCTATGAGAATACAGGGCCCTATATTCAATCAAGCCAACCTTTAAAAGCCTCTGCTAGTGTGCGTGGGGAACTGGCCGGTAGTGCCGAGCCTCTTGCGATTACTCAGGCCCCCATTTTCACTCATGCTTCTCTACAAGTAACACAGCCTGCTCAGTCCGCTGCTACGAATGCAGAAGCTCCTGGAAGTAGTGTGACCTTCAATCTAGGTTTGTTTAATACAGCTGCATTAGATCGCGCGAGACGTGTAGCGTTATTAAGAGCTGCAGATATGGAAGAGGTGAGATCTCATGGGGTTGCTCGGGTGGAGCCTGGTATTTAAGATAGTAATTTGGCGTAGGTTGGTGCTAAGCGCTAGCGCGGTCTAACAAATTAAGGTGTTTTTTGTCGGGCCTGAAAAGCGTAGCCTGACCTATATGATAGATAGCCCGACAATCCCGTTCTTTTTGGCATCACCGGTGCCATTTTGCGAAGGATGTGTGCTTTAAGAGATCAGTATTTCTTGAGTGGCATTCCAGTCTGATTTAGAAATCATGATGGCTACTGCCCCTTTATGGGTGATGGCTACGGGCTTGTGATTAACTTCAACGGATTCCATCAGCTGGAAAAGCTCTTTTCTAGCCTGTGTTGCAGTTATGGTTTTCATAGAATGCCTCAATAAAAGGCCTTCAATCACATAAGTTTTTTCCTCAAAAGTCAATACCGTACTCGAGAGCTTCATAAAATCTTAATAAAGCTATTGAACATTATCTTGGAGATTTAGATAGTTTTTGCTACAATTAGCTAGATTGTCTAGATTTTTGTGGGAGGTTGATATGGAATGGCGTTTAGCGGATGCGAAAAATCGCTTTAGTGAGCTTGTTAATCTTGCGTTATCAGAGGGGCCTCAGCGAGTCATCCGACGAAATGATGAAGTCGTTGTTTTGGCTTTAAATGACTATCAGGCTTTATTACAGAAGAAGCCGGATTTCAAAGAATTCTTAACACAGCCTAATGGAGATTTCGCCTCTCTTGAGATCAAGCGCGATCCCTCAGGGCCAAGAGAAGTTGAATTATGAGATTGTTGCTTGATACTTGCGTGCTCTCTGAATTACAAAAACCACAATGTGATGCGAAGGTAAGGCAATCTATTCAAGAGATGGCCAGCAATCAACTTTTTATCAGCGTTATTACAGTGGGTGAAATTGTAAAAGGGATTGAGCTGCTTCAAGAGAGTGAAAAAAAGCGCAATCTTTCCCGTTGGTTATTATCTCTAGAGCGTGACTATGAAGATAGGATACTACCTGTGGATCTTGAAACGACAAGGGTCTGGGGGGAGCAGTCTGGAGCAGCTCAAAAAATGGGGAAAATAGTATCAACATGCGATGGATTGATTGCGGCTACAGCTATACGCCATGGTTTGCATGTAATGACGCGTAATATTAATGATTTTAAGTCTATGGATGTGATGTTGATTAATCCTTGGATTTAGGGTGCAGGTTGGCTTTCATGGTCCCCGATATTTCTCGCCCTTAAGGGCATCTCTATAAATTAGTTATTTTGGTGCCAGGCTCCGCTAGCGCAATCTATAACCAATTGAATAAATTAATTAAGGTGCCTGGCTCCAAAATTCAAAATTCAAAACTCAAAATTTTTCAATTTCGAGAGATGG
>CAIQCE010000193.1 GCA_903870185.1 uncultured Gammaproteobacteria bacterium | reverse complement strand
TCACCAATTGCTAATTAGTCGTTAGCCAAATCAGGCCAAGCCAATTTCAAATAAATCACCATCGACCAAACTGTTAACAATGCTGAAACATAAAGCAAGATGACCCCTAGATATAAAACCCACTCATGTACTCCAGGGGCAAATCCCAAAAGGATAGCAAGTGCTGTCATCTGAAAACCTGTTTTAACTTTAGCGATTTGACTCACGGCAACCGTGGTCCGCTTGCCCATTTCAGCCATCCATTCACGCAGAGCCGAAATCGCAATTTCACGACAAATAATAATAGCAGCTGGAATAAATAAAGATGACAGCCTCAACTCGCTAACTAACATCACTAAAATTACTGCCACAAGTAATTTATCGGCCACAGGATCTAAAAAAGCGCCTAAACGAGTTGATTGAGACCAAGACCTTGCTAAATATCCATCCAACCAATCTGTCAAAGCAGCCAACAAAAATAAAATCGTCGCCGTCAAATGAGCTAATTTAAATGGTAGGAAATAACAAAAGACAATGAGGGGAATAACCCCAATTCTAGACAGGGTTAAAATAGTGGGGAAATTAATCATATCAAAAGGCTCCCTAAAATCAGCAAACACTATAGCATGATTTTTAAGCAGAATGCCAAAGCTTAATCTCGAACAGCTCGATAAATTTTCTCGGCTAATTTTGAATTAATCCCCTGCACTTGAGCAATCTCTTGAGGACTTGCATTCTTTAATGCTTGAAGCCCTCCAAAATGCCTGAGCAATTGCCGACGCCGATTCTCTCCAATTCCTTCGATATTTTCTAATGGGGAATGTTGACGTGTTTTAGCCCGACGTTGACGATGTGCATTGATAGCAAATCGATGAGCCTCATCTCGAATTTTTTGCAATAAATGAAATGCACCCGAATGAGGATCAAGCGTCAAAGCCTTAATACCGCTAGAAACTGGCATAAAAAACTCTTCCATTCCGGACTTTCTTTCAGGCCCCTTTGCAATGGAGATTAAAGGCGTAATATTTAAGCCTAGCTGATTCATCACTTCTATTCCTATGCCTAACTGACCTTTCCCACCATCGATAACAATTAAATCAGGATAAGTATCTGACTCATAAGACTCTGCTTGATATCGACGCGTCAATGCCTGCTTTAAAGCTGCATAATCATCACCCCCTGTGATTCCCTCGATATTAAATTTTCGATAAAGGGATTTTAAAGAACCCTCGGGTCCAAACACCACACAAGAAACCACAGTTGATTCTCCTTGAGTATGACTCGCATCAAAACACTCTATTCGCTTTAAAGTACCTTCTAAACCTAAAGCCTCTTTTAGCTCCTCTAGTTGCCGTAGATTATTTTGTTTAGTCAGCAATTCTTGTTGCAAAGCATATTCAGCATTTTCAGTCGCCATTCTTAGCCACTCTCGATACTGAGGTGTATTTGCCCCCACAATCTTCAAGCGATGGTTTGCGCTTTCAAATAAGGCATCTTGAATCCAAGCTTTATCAGAAAGCTTTTGAG